>JAJZVJ010000042.1 GCA_021845705.1 bacterium | reverse complement strand
CGATCTCCCGCGCGGTCCGCCAGAAACACGCGGTTCACGAACGGGAAGTTCCCCGGCACGTCGCGGAGGAGGAGGATGGCTTCCTCCCAGCGGCCCTGCGACGCGAGCTCCCGGAACTTAACTCGGCTTGCCAGCGAGAGGGCAAGGTCGCTCGTGCGGTCAAGCTTCTCCTGGATGACGGTGGAGGCCAGGTCAGCCATGGCTTGCCGGTGCTCCACGGCGGAGCGGTTCAGCAAGCTGTGGAGATACACGATGCTGGGCGCCCCTACCAGCACCACGGGCGCCGCGGCGGCCAGAGCCACCGCCAGCCGATGCCAGGACGTGAACGGGCGTCCCTCCGGATAAGAGGGCCGCAGGGCCTTGAACACCGACTTCCAGAGCATCGCCATGAATTACGATTATACCCCTTAATGATGCACCTGAAAGGGTGCAGGGAGCCATTATAAAAAGGCGCAAACGCTTAATCTTTACCGCTCACCGGAACCAAACCACTTTTCTCCACTGAAACCAAACCGTATAAATTGGGGGCAAAATCACACAACTTTTGAGGTATTTGGTACACGAGTGTGCAGCGGTCTCAAAACCGACCAGGTTATTACCTGACCGATTCCCATAGGAGATTCCGGCTTATTGCATAGGGAGCATACATCAGAGAGTTATTACCCATAGTAGGAATTCTTGTTGGCGCGCGCCAACGCAAAAAAGTGGACTGGTTTCAGTGAGCATAAGCGGTTTGGATTCAGTGGGCGGCAAAGCTTTAATCGTCCCGGAGAATTTCTTAAACTCCACCGGCGGCTAAAATGCGCGGCTGCACTTATATTTTGATAACCTATGCCCCCGCAATACTACAATCCGAATGGTAACAAAAACGGGGGGGGGGCAATGCTTGCCCTGGAAAACGCTGGCCAGCGCGGTTCTCGTGCGGAATCAGGGCCTTCAGGCAGGACCAGGCAATATCATGTTTTACCCGCCTTAACGATCGTATAAAATCTTGTTCTTCGCGGGGCGAAGTCCACATCCGGACAGGGCGTGATCCTTAAGGTCCGGCGGGGTTTATCCTGCGGCTGTTATTGCGGCAGGGCAGAGACCGTAAGCCAGTATCTGGTGAAGTCTCCCAACAGGTTTTTAAAGCCTTCGAAGCTTCCCGGCTTGGTCAGATAAGAGGCGGCCCCGCATTCATAACTGCGCGAGACGTCCTCCCTGGCGGAGGAAGAGGTCAGTATTATCACGGGTATCTTCTTCAGGAGCTGGTCCGCTTTTAAGATCTTCAGGAGGGCGAACCCGTTCATCAGGGGCATATTGATATCCAGCAGCAGCAGGTCCGGCAGAACGGGTTTCCTGTCCGCGTATTTGCCGCGGCATTGCAGATAATCCAGCGCAGCCTGGGCGCTGGGCGCCGTTTCCAGTTTATGAGGGAAGCTGAGCTGGGCGAAAGCTTTTTGGGCTATCATGATATCGTCTTCGCTGTCGTCCACCAGCAGGATGTTCAGGCCGTTATAATAGTTGCTCATATATCCCCCTTGGCGTGGAAATAAAACAACATACGGCTTTACGAGCCAGGCCTTTCAGGCCCGTCGGTATCGCCGCTGTCCCTCACATTACAGTATAACAGGCCTGATAAATATATCAATAGCATCTTGAGTACATAAGGACCTGCGCCGACGGCAGACCGGGCGTTTAATATCTTATCAGGGGGATACGCACCGGTTTCAGGCCGGAATAAACACCCCGCACGGACGCTCCCGGAGGAAACATCGGGGGGTAGGGACTCTTCCGGGAGCGCCACGAATGGGGGCCTGGGCTCAAGGCATAAATTTATCGGGCAGATTATACCAAGGTTCCGCGCTGTAGAGTTTCTTAACACAAGCCGGGCACATACAATGCGAGAACCTGTGCCCGGCGAATTTATTTTTATAGCCGGGGACGGTCCGCCAATGCCCCTGGCTGTCTTTTATTTTTTTACAGTTGGCGCAGACTAAAACAAGCGCGCCCCCGGTTTTCTTGGTTTTAGCTTTCATCACGGGGAGGTTATGCCAGGGCCTTGGTTACCGCGGCCAGAAAAGCGTCCGCGTCGAGAGGCTTCTCGAAATAAGCGGCCAGAACCGGGATCTTATCCGGGTCGAGCTCCGGCGCCGCGCCCGTTACAAGTATGCACTTGGCGCAGCCTTGTTTTCTTTCGAAGATCGTTATAAGATCGGTGCCCACCCCGTCCGGGAAGACCAGGTCCGTCACCAGCAGGTCGTAATTATGTGAGTTTATTAGCGCCGTGGCTTCGGCGAAGCTGGAAGCGCGGGAAACAGCATACCCTGTGCCGGCAAGCATGCGCGAATAAAGACCCAGCAAAACCGGATCGTCGTCGGCAACAAGTATTTGTTTCGGCATAATACCCCCGCCAAAGTATCCGCAGGGCCGGCTATTGTGGCTCCGGCAATTTCGTGTTTGAGGCAGCGCGCGTTTCAAGAAGCGTGTGAAGGAGGGCGGCAAGGACCTGCGGCTCTACCGGCTTTTCCAGACAATCCTTTACATTCGGTTCCTGCTTTATCAGTTCCAATGTGGAGCGGTCCAGGAGGCGGCCGGTTATTATCACTATAGGGATATCAGAGGTGTCGTCGTTTTGGAGTTCGCGCATAACTTCAAACCCGCCGGGCTTTGGCAGCATCAGGTCGAGAAGTACCAGCGCCGGGCGCAGGAGCCGGGCGGTTTTAATAGCCGCTTCACCGCTGGTGGCTTTTACGGTTTTAAAGCCTTCTTTGCGCGCTACAAAATCGAACAGCTCCATTACCGAGTCGTCATCATCGACTATCAGTATCAGTTTTTCTGCCGGATCGCCGAGCCCTGTGTTTTTCATCCCCCGCTTGTTTCCCGTCACTCCCTAAAAAAAGGGGGCGACAACCCAGACACCTATACGTTCGACCGAATAGGTACTAAGCTGCCGCCCACAATGGCGGCAGCCTTAATCCTAGTCGAACGTGCGAGGAGCCAAAGGGCTCCTTAGTTAAGGCCGCTTCAGGCTCAAACGACGAGCCCTACTCAAGGTTTATTATAGCAAGATAATATGATTTTTTTATTGCGGGAAAGATTTCCCGCAAGGCCGGGGTTGTTGGCGCGCGGCCGCGCAAAGGCAGGGGAATAAATGCGGCGGCCCGAAGGGCCGCCATGCGCGGGCCTGAACCTTTCTTTTAAATAGACGGCCCGCCGCTGTCGCGGACTTTCATACGGTTAGAACGTTATACGTCCGGCAACACGTCGTCACTGGGGGCTGAAGCTGATGAAAGCGCTGCAGACCAGGACGACGATGGCTAACTTCAGGCAGGTTTCGCATAGGGCCTTTCTCCGGGCCCGCTTTCCGAAGAATTCTTTTTCCGCCTCGGTGTCAGGTGCTTTGCCTGGCGCGAAGCCCGCGAATAATACGCGCAGCCGGGGATTTAAGCCGAAGAATATCTGCCCCATGATCCACATCATCCAGAAGATCGACGCGAGTTTAAGCCCGATGGCCGTCCAGCCCACCGGATGCAATATGCGGAACGCGCCGTGGAACAGATAGTGGTTAAGCGGCATACCTATGCCGGTGGCGAAGAGTATTGTGATAAACGCCATGCACCAGGGCGCATTGCCCTGGAGCGTTTCTTCGACAACCTTGTCCAGCTCGTAATGAAGTTTGGGGCCGTACTGCGCGCGGGTGTTGACCAGATTGCGGTTGTAGAACGGCGCGGCCGCGCAGCCGACCAGCGCGATATTGTGCAGCGCCAATAGAATTCCCTGGATAATCTGTTCTATCATTTGAAAGCCTCCGTTCTTTGAAGTTCTTTTTAGCGCGCCGGGCTTAAGCTCCCAAATCCTTTTTTCTCCTGGCGAACTCCTCCGCGTCTATCTCGCCTTTCGCGTATCTCTTCTTCAGGATATCAAGCGGCGTCTCTTCTTTGAGTGGGGCCGCGCCTCTGCCGGCAAGCGCCTTTACAAGGTAGACGATCCCCAGGATAACCAGCAGCCAAAAGACTATCATAAAAATACCCCCGAACCAGCCGCAGCCCATGCCATATCCGCCCATCCAATGATCCATCATACATGCCTCCACGTCGGTATACGATAATTGTCAGGCGAGGTCCGCCATAATGCTGAAAATGGCTTTCTCCACCTCTTCAGCTACTGGTTTCAGTTCGGGGCGGCCGAAAAGCCCCAGCAGGGCGGTGGGTTTGAGGGCGGCTATTTTCGTCTTTCCGCCCTCGCTGTATACCGAGACGCGGCAAGGGAGGACGGTGGATATGGCCATGTCGCCTTCGAGCACTTTTTTCGCTTGGCCGGGATTGCAGATTTCGAATACCAGGCAGTCCCGGTCGAAGGCTATGCCTTTTTCGTTCATCTTTTTTTTGAGGTCGTGCTCGCCGAGGACGCCGAACTTATGCGCCGCAACGATCTGCGGGAACGACTTCTGTATTTCCTGCACCGTTTTATCGCTTTCTATTATATGCAGCATTTTTCCTCCTGCTCCGTATTAATGAAAACTCCGCGCGGACTTCCCCGGCCTTACCACCCGCAGTCACAGCAGCTGCGCCAGGCGGCCCGGTACCGGGCCGTATGCCGCTCATGGTGGCAATAATAGCCTTCATCCGTCAGGGTGGACACGTAATAATCCGCGTCCGCCTGTATTTGCCGGGCTGTCTGAGGGTCGTCGGAAACCAGCGTGACGCGAATCCCTTTATCCGTCTTTTTCGTGTCGATCTTAACGTCCCCCGCGGTATAGTCGGCGTTTCCGCTGTAATATTCATCGTCCAGCGCGGCTTTATAATAACGCATATCCTCCTGCAGCCGCCGGGCGGCCTGCGGGTCTTCGGAGCTGAGCGTGATTTCTATTCCCTTGTCGATGTTCTTTACAGCGGACTTCACGTCCAGCCTGCTGTAATATGCCCCGTTCCCATGGGCATATGCGCCTGGAGCGAACAGCGCCAGGACCAGTGCCATCATGGTCAAAACCGGCATTTTCGTCTTCATATTGTATCCTCCTTGCGGGCCGCTCTCTGATTGTAAAGACGCGCGGGGCCGCCGGAAGTTACGCGGTTACTTTACCGCCAGTCGCAGTCGGCCGATCCTTCCCAGGGGCAATAGACGCCTTTTTCCCGCATATTCCGCATCCATTCCCCGCGGCTGGAACAGTCTTCTATGGCGTCGTCGATATATTTTCTCTGCGCGCCGGCAACGTGCGGTTGCAGAGATTGCAGCGTGTCTTTCTGGTAGTCATTGAAGTGGAGCACCTTGGAGTAAAACAGCGCCTGTTTTTCCTTCGGGAGGGCCGAGATCTTGTCCAGGGCGAGCTTTGCTTCTTCCAGCATTTCCTTTATCAACTCCGCGTCGATTGTCCCGTCTTTTCTGTAACGGGCCAGCAGCTCCTGCATCCGCTGTTCGGAAAAAGTAAGCCTCAGCTCCGCTTTCCCTTCGGGCTTAAACGCAAGGACCAGCGTCACCTGCTCGGCGGCGAGTTTAACCGGATACAGCAGCTCGCCCGGCAGCGCGCCGGCCGAAGCGCCGACAGCAGACCAGCCCAGCAGGGCGAATATCAGAACAGCGGCAACAGCCCTGGTAAACGTAAATTGCGGTAAAGACAGCCAATCCAGCCGGAAACGCGGGCCGGGGCTTCTCTTCACCGGCAGATATTGGCCGGCCTCGATAAGCGCGTTGTAAACGGCGTTCGCGCGCGGTTCAGGTTTTGGCGCGGCTTCCAGGCCGGCCGCCAGGAGCAGCAGCGGCCTTAATTCTTCGGCCTGCCCGGGGTATTTCGCAAGCACGTCGTTTAACGGCACGCCTTTTCTGCGCTCTTCCAGGCAAAGGTCCAGGATCTCCTCGATGCTGTTCATAATCGGCAGTCTTCCTTCAAGATGTCTTTCAGGGCGGCCAGCCCCCTGAATTGCAGGGCTTTGACCGCGCCGACGCTCTTGCCGGTTATCCGGGCGGTCTCTTCGTTATCGCAACCCTCTATGAATCTCAGCACGATCACTTCCTGCTGTTCACCGGTCAGTTTGGTGATGGCCGTCTTCAGCTCTTCCTGTGTAAAACAACCGCCGTCCCGCTGGTTGTTATCCGGCACGGCTTCCAATTCTTTTTCATCCGCGCTATATTCTTTTCTTGACGCCTTACGCCGATAATAATCAGTCAACGTGTTTTTCGCGATCGTATGCAGCCAGGCTTCGAAATTGCCGCTCTGGCGCTGTATCGACCTTACCACCTTCATAAAAACCTCGCTTGTCAGGTCCTCGGCGTCCTGGGCGGTCCTCACGCGATAATAAAGGCCGCGGTAGATCCTGGCGTAATAATGCTCAAAGATTTCCGCTATGGCCCCGGAATCGGAATCTTTGGCCTTTTCGATAGTTTCCTTTGGTATCTCCGGGGTTTCCATGCACTGCCTTTAACAATTAAGACGTAAAAGACGGACAATAGTTACGCTTCATCCGCCTGGCGCACAAGTCCGCTGCGGGCCCGCGCGTGGGGGGAACGGTCACTTAGGGCGCGGCCGCCCGCCGGCAACGGCCTTACATGTCTTCAGGTATAACGCAAAAACAAGGGAGGAAACCGCCAGGATTACCGCCAGGCCCTGCGCCGGGGAAAGGCCCAGATGAAAAGCCCCCCTGTCATCGCCCCTGAAGAATTCTATTACGAATCGCAGGGCGGAGTAAAGGAAAACATAAGCGGCGAAAACAAACCCGGACGGGGCCTTCTCCCCGGCGGAGCTTTTAATGAAGGCGTTAAGCGCCAGGAAGAGCGTGAAATTGCCGGCGGCTTCATAGAGCTGCGTGGGGTGGATGGGAATGCCCCGGCACATAGGAGCGACCATGCCCAGCGGGTTTGAAAATACAACGCCGGTGAAAGCGCTGGTCGGCCTGCCGTGGCAGCAGCCGGCGAAGAAGCAGCCCAGCCGGCCGAAGGTATGGCCCAAAGCCAGCGCGGGGGCGAAGTAGTCCGCTATTGTTAAGAAATCAAGCCGCTGTTTGCGTACCCAGGCGAAAGCCGCCAGCGCCGCGCAGAGAAACCCGCCATAGAACACGAAGCCGTAGGGGAACGTAAAAACAATGTTTTTGATTTTGCCGGCCAGGTCCGGGCCGAAATCGCGCCAATAGGTGAAAATATAAAACAGCTTGCCGCCGGCGAAACCACTCATTGCCGTAGTAAAAATCAGATCGGCAAGTTTTTCACGGGCTGTTCCGATACGGCCGCTCATGGAAAATATATAAGCTGTCGATAGAACCAGTCCGATGGCGGCCATAAGGCCGTAGGTCGGAAACCGGAACCCGCCCAATTGGAAAAGGAAAGGGTGCATAGATTATTTAGATTCACGCAATAGCCGCAAGGCATTCATTATCACGACGAGCCCGCCCACTTCGTTGAGCAGCAGGCCGGGCACCAGGTTTATCCGGCCCAGTACCGCCACGGGCACAAGCACGACGATTATAGCCAGGGCCGCCGCGATATTCTGCCTGATATTGTTCACCGCCCGGCGGCTGAGTTCAAAAGCGGTCCTGACCTTGGAAAGGTCGTCCGACATCAGCACCAGGTCCCCGGTCTCCACGGCGATATCGGTTCCGGCTCCGCCCATGGCTATGCCCAGGTCGGAAGCGGCCATGGCGGGCGCGTCGTTTATGCCGTCCCCTATCATGGCCGTTTTACCGAAGCGTTCTTTAAGTTCCTTCACTAAGGCTAACTTGTCTTCCGGCAGCAATTCGGCGTGGTATTCGTCCACCCCGGAGCTTTCAGCTACTACTTTAGCTGTGCGCTCATTGTCGCCGGTAAGCATTATCGTCCGGAGTCCCAGGGCTTTCAGGGCTTTTACGGCTAGGGGGGTTTCCGCTCTTAACTTGTCGGCCACGGAGAAGACGCCGAGAAGCAGCTTGTCGTCCCCTAACAGCGCCGTGGTCTTGCCTTCGCTTTCAATACGCATAATTTCGGCGGTCTGCGGCCCGGAAATAACGATGCCCTTTTCCCTGAAAAGCCGCATGTTGCCCAGATAGTAGGTTTTATCCCCGACTTTGGCTTTTACTCCGAGCCCGGTAAGGGACTGGAAATCTTCGACGGCGGGAAATTGCGCGCCGGCTTCCCTGGCGCGACGCGCGATCGCCTCGGCTACGGGATGCTCCGAGCGCGATTCTATGGCCCCGGCCAGGGCGAGCAGCTCGTTTTCAGCCAGTCCCCCGAAGGCCAGTATATCCGCTACCGCCGGCCTGCCGATGGTGAGGGTGCCGGTCTTGTCGAAAGCGACGGCTTTCACTTCCTGCAGCACTTCCAGGTGCGCGCCGCCGCGGAACAATATCCCCCTGCGCGCCCCGTTGGCCATGGCGGCGACCACCGCGACAGGCACGGAAAGCGCCAGGCCGCAGGAGCAGGAGACCACGAACACCACCAGTCCCCGATAGATATATGCGTTCCAGTCCCCGCCGAAGAACAGGGGCGGGATCACGCCTATGCCGACGCCCAGAAAGAACATGGCCGGGGTGTAGTATTTGCCGAACCTCTCGGCGAAACGCTGATATGAGGATTTCTTCGCCTGGGCGTCCTCCACCGAATGGATGATCTTCGCCAGCGCGGTTTCGCCGGCCTTTTTTGTTGCGCTGACTTCCAGCGATCCTTTCTGGTTTATCGTCCCGGCATAAACTTCGTCGCCGATGTTTTTTTCCGCCGGGGCCGGTTCGCCGGTGATGCTGGACTGGTCTATATACGAGCTGCCGGCCGTGACCTTTCCGTCCACCGGGATCTTTTCACCCGGCCGCACTATCACGATATCCCCGATTTCCACCGCGTCGGCCTCTATAATATTTTCGCTTCCGTTTTTTCTGACCAGAGCCTCTTTCGGGGCAAGTTCCGTAAGGGCTTTTATGGCGCCACGCGCCTTGTCCACCGCGTAGGCTTCGAGCACGTCGCCCAGCGAATAGATGAAGACAAGCATTACAGCCTCTTCCCACAGGCCGAGGGCGACGGCGCCGGCCGCTCCGATGACCATGAGCAGGCGTATATTCAGTGTCAATGTCCTGAGCGCCAGGAGTCCCATTCTAGCCGGGTAATAAGCGCCGATAAGTATGCCGAGGCCGTATATCGTTTTTGCCGCGCCATGCGGCGCGCCGAAAGCCTCCGCCAGAAACGCCGCGAGCATGAAGATGCCGCAGGCCGAGAGCGCCAGCAGCTGCTTGTTTTTCAGCCACCAGCCCAGGTCTTTTTTTTCGCCTTCTTTTAAGACCGAGGCGTTCATCCCGGCTTCCGCAAGAGCTTTTATAATGGTCTGGGGGGAAACGCTGCCGGGGCGGTATTCCACTTTGAGCGTGCGGCTCATCAGGTCGGCGGTGTGCCCGCTGATGCCGGGCAAACCCCGCAGCTTTTTCTCTATAAGCTCGATTTCATCCTGGCAGTCCATGTTCTCCACGCGCAAAGCCAGCAGCGAATCCGCTTTTTTTAAGTTTATCGGGTAGCCCGCCTTGCCGACCGCTTCGAGGACGGCGGAGGCGTCGAAATCCGGGGCGGCTTCCACGAATAATCTGGAGGTTTCAAATGATATCCAGGCTTTGCTTACGCCTTTCACGGCGGCGGCCGTCTTTTGCACCGTCGCCGTGCAGCCGGCGCAGTCCATTCCCCGGACCTCGAATTCATAAGTTGCGGGCTTAGGGGCGGCCATTGTCTTCCTCCATATGCCGGATGCTTTCCTGTATGAGTTTCATGACGTGCCGGTCCTCAAGCGAATAAAAGGCCATGCGGCCGGCGTTCCTGTACTTGACCAGGCGTAAATTGCGCAGGACCCGCAGCTGGTGGGAGACGGCGGAAAGGCTCATCCCCAGCACCTGGGAAATATCGCAGACGCACAATTCTCCTTCTTTCAGGCTTAAAAGGATTTTCATGCGGGTAGCATCGGAAACAGCCTTGAATATTCCGGCTAAGGCCTGTATCTTCCTGTCGGGCAATATCTTTTTTTTAACCTTAGCCACGTTGGCCTTATTAAAACACATGATCTGGCAGACTTCTTTCGGGTTCCGGGTGGGCGGCATTGTGCTCTCCGTATAGTTGAACGATTGCTCAATAATAGTATATATCCACAGCCTGCCCGCAGTCAAGAGTGCGTGGACTTCAGACTGGTTCGGGCGGTGTATGGATATTTTTTAATTTTATAACCACCCGCAAGGCCGCGGTTGTTGGCGCGGGCCGCGCAGGGGCGGGGCAGGGCTGTTGCGGCCCTGAGAAGGGCCGCGTAAGGAACTCCACTTTTATCAGGAACTCCGTTCGCGAGTAAGTAGTGGCATTGATGAAAATATAGCCAATGGCTGGACGCCCCCTAACTACTACTACACGGGAACCAAGGCGGCGCCCGCCATGCAGCCGGCCGCTACAATAACGAAAGAGGAATTGCTGGGGATGAACTTCCTCACCAACCCGAAAGACAGCGCAACGGCCGCGCTTACTATCGGCAAAGACGGTTCCTGGTTGTTTAATATGGGCAGCACTAAATTAGCCGGAGGGAGTTTTGAAATAGCGGAAAGGATGCAGCTCTGGGGCGATAAGGAAGGCCAGATCGCGGTGTTCGGAGAGCGCGGCGGCCCCGGAATGAGGCTGACGGAAGAACTGCGGGCGAAAATAGAAGCGCAGTTAAGCTCCAAAGTCAGCGGCGACTATGTTATGACCTTCTTCTATGGCTCAATAGGCGACGGTCAGGCAATCTACCTGTTCGGCGGAAAGAATTAACGGCCGCAGGAATTTTTTAGTGATTAACCTGAAGTTCCCCCCAGTAGTCCAAGTGATATCTACTGAAAAATCCAGCATAATTTTCCAAATCCATATTCGCCGTTCTGCCTACACCACGATTTTCTCCAGTAAACTATACGCCCGCTGCTGCTCGG
>JAJZVJ010000041.1 GCA_021845705.1 bacterium | reverse complement strand
AGACGGCGGCGGCGGTGGAGCAGACCGCGGCCGCTACCGGCGGCCTCAAGGAAATGGCGGTGCGCCTGGAGGAAATGGTCTAAAATGAACGACGCCGGAAGGCTGGACCTGCTCCAGCATTTCAGGGAGGAAGCCCGGGAACACGCGGAGGCCGTTTCCAGGGCTCTTTTTTCCCTGGAAACAAGCCCCGGGGACCAGGGCCTGATAGCCGACATCCTAAGGCGGACGCACAGCCTTAAAGGGACGGCCAGGGTGGTGGGCGCCGTTTCCATAGAGAACCTGGCTAACGCCATGGAGACGATAGTGGGCGAAGTCAGGGCCGGGCGCTTGGCGCTTGGCCGGAAGGTGATGGACACCCTGCTGGAGGCTCTGGACGCCGTCAAGGTCGGCGTTGACGCTGACCAGGAAGCGGGCGGCGAGGAAGTTATCTCCCGCCTTCTCTCACTGGCCGCCTCGGCCCAGGGCCTGGACGACAATCTTTCCCGGATTCTACCCGGGCTCTCCGGGGATATACTGGCGGTCCTCACCGAGTTCCAGAAATCCCGCCTCCTTTTCGCCTGCGACTCCGGGAAAACCTGCTGGACGGCGGAACTGTCGCTGCCGGACGCCGAGGTCGCGGCCCGCCTGGCTCCGCTAGGCGCGGAGCTCAGGAACATCGGCGAAGTGGTCAGCCTTTCCGGGCGGCGGCTTTTACCGGAGAAAGCCAGCCGCTTTATATTTGTCCTTGTTACCAGGCTCCCGGAAGAGAAGGTCCTGGAGGCGGGGAGCAGGCTTTCGCTTGAGTTCAGGAACCAGGCTTTGCCGGCGTCCCCGCAGGCCGCCGCTTCCCCCGAGCCGCCCGCCGTCACGCCGGAGGAAGCCGCGGCGGAGGAGGCCTTTGCCAGGGAGGTGGCCAATCTCTACCAGCAGTATGTCGCCGAGGCGTACGAGAAACTGGACGACATGATCAGGCTGATACTGGCCGTAGAGAAAACGCCCGGCGACCAGGAGCTGGTGAACGAGCTTTTCCGGGCGGCGCATAATCTGAAAGGGTCCGGCGCTATTTTCGGCCTGCACGCGGTTTCAAAGCTCGCCCACCACATGGAAACGGTGATAGGCTCCCTGCGCGATAAAAGCGCGAAAATGTCCTCCCGCGTTACGAACGCCCTGCTTAAAGGGGCGGACACGTTTAAAGAATTGTTCTCCGAAGCCCGCGCCGGCAACCTTCCCGCCGACCGGCCCATGCCTGTTTTGAAGGAACTGGAAACCTGTCTTTCGGGGGAGGCAGCGGCGGAGCCGTCCCGCCCAGTCCCTGTCAGGGCGGCGGCCGCTCCGGCGGAGTCCATCCGCGTAAGGCTGGGCAAGCTCGACCGCCTTGTAAATCTCGCCGATGAACTCATAATAAGCCGGAACACCCGGGCCGCGGCCTTGAAAGATGTGGAAGCGCTGGCCGACGAGTCCAAATCCGTCCTGCGCAGCTGGCAGGGCCTGGGGGAAAGCCTGAGGGCGGCCGCCAGGTACGCGGATGACGGGTCCCTGGGAAAATATGACGCGGCCTTAGCCCGGCTTACCCGGCTGCGCGGGGACCTTGAAAATCTCCGGAACCGTTTCGGCGCCACCACCAGCCACTCCGAGAACGTCGCCGCGGCGCTCCAGCGCGACGTGATGCGGATACGCATGGTTCCGGTTTCCACGCTCTTCGACTCCGCGCCGCGCCTTATAAGGGACCTCACCTCGGACAAAACAAAAGAAGTGACGCTGAAGATTACCGGCGGCGATACCGAATTCGACAAGCGGGTGCTGGAGCTGATGGCCGACCCGCTCATGCACCTGCTCAGGAACGCCGTAGACCACGGCATCGAGCCTCCCGCGGCAAGGCTAAAAGCGGGCAAGCCCCCCTCGGGATTAATAGAATTATCCGCCGAGCACCGCGGCAGCCAGGTGATAATAGAGGTCAAAGACGACGGGCGCGGCCTTGACCCGCGCCTGCTGACGGCCAAGGCGCTGGAGAAAGGGCTTGTCTCCGCGGAAGAAGCGGAAAAGATACTGCCGGAGCAGGCTTACGCTTTCATCTTCCACCCCGGGTTCTCCACGCGGGACGTCGTTACCAGCGTCTCCGGCCGCGGCGTGGGGATGGACGTGGTAAAAAGCAATGTGGATAATTTGAAAGGGCGCATTGAAATAACGACCAGGACCGGTCTCGGCACGGCGTTCAGGATACACCTTCCTCTTTCCATCTCCGTCATCCAGGCCGTGGTAGTGAGCTCGGCCGGGCAGAATTTCTGCTTCCAGACCGGGGCTATCGCGGAGATCGTCCGCGCGGAGAGGGAGGAGATCCAGAGCGAGGACGGGAAAGCCTGCATAAGGCGCCGCGGCGCCACCGTCCCCGTGGTGCGTCTTTCGGGGCTGCTGGGCCTGAAAAGCGGCGTCCCGCCGGACCGCCCCGTGATCCTGGTTTCAAAAGGGATAAAGGGCGCCATCGGCTTCGCGGTGGACGCGGCCGTAACGGAGCAGACCGTGGTCCTGAAAGAGATCTGCCCGCCTTTCCGCAGGGTCCCGCATGTGGCCGGGGGCACCATACTGGCCGACGGAAGCGTTTCCGTAATACTGGATACGTCCAGCCTTACCGCCGCCGCCTTCAGCTCGGGTGAAAGCTGGACGCAGGCCGAAGCCGGGGCCATAAAAGCCGGGGAGAAGAAAACCATACTTGTGGTAGACGATTCTTTGACTACCAGGGAACTGCTGCGCGGGCTTATTGAATCCGCCGGCTACGGCGTGACCCTGGCGCGCAACGGCGCCGAGGCCTGGGCCCTGCTCGGCCGCGGGCACTTCGACCTGGTGGTAAGCGATATTTCCATGCCGGAGATGGACGGCTACGAGCTTACGGCGAAGATACGCGCCGACAGCCGCTTTGCCCGCCTGCCGCTGGTGCTTGTGACCGCTTTGTCAAAGGAAGAAGAGAGGCTTAAGGGGCTCCGGGCCGGGGCCGACGCGTATATAACAAAAGGCGCTTTCGACCAGAGCGGGCTGCTGGGGCGCATCCGGGAGCTGGTTAAATGAATAACGGGCTCCTGCGGGTGGTAGTGGCCGACGATTCCGGCACGATAAGGGCCCTGCTGCGCCAGTGGCTCACCCCGGAACTCGGTTTTGAAATCGTAGGGGAAGCCGCCAACGGGAAAGAATGCGTCCAGCTGGTGCAGAACCTGCGCCCGGCCATCGTGGTGATGGACATGGATATGCCGGTGATGGACGGGGTCGAGGCGACCCGGGAGATAATGTCCCGGCAGCCTACCCCCATACTTATCTTCACCTCGTCCGAAATAGACAGCAAGCGCGGCGTTTTTTTTAAGGCGCTCGACGCCGGGGCGCTGGACCTCTTCCACAAGCCGAGGCTTATCACGGACGACGAGACCAACGCGGCCACCGACCGCTTCCGCAAGCTGCTGAAACTGCTGGCCCCCATAAAGCCCATCAGGCGCGGCATATTGCCGGCGAAGCCGGCGGCCTGGCTGCCTGCACCCCTGCCCGGGCCCGGTTTTCCGAGGGTCCTCGCCGTCGCGGCTTCCACCGGCGGGCCGGCGGCGCTTATAAATGTGCTTAAAATCCTGCCGGCCGGCTTCCCTGTCTGCACGCTGCTGGTGCAGCATATGGCCGCGGAATTCATGCAGGGCTTCGCGGAATGGCTGGGGCAGAACATCGGTCTCCCCGTCAGGCTCGCGGCCCATGGCGACGCCATCCGCCCGGGAGCGGTGCTGGTGGCCCCGGGCGACGTGCACATGAGGCTTACGGCCGAGGGCCGGGTACACCTTGACCATTCGGACCCGGTAAATTCATGCCGCCCGTCGGCGGATATTCTTTTTGATTCGGTGGCCAGGGTTTCAGGCCCCGGTTCCATAGGGGTCATCCTTACCGGTATGGGCGAGGACGGGGCAAAAGGGCTGCTTCATATGCGCCAAAGCGGGGCGCTGACAATAGCCCAGGACGAGGCCAGCTGCGTGGTTTACGGGATGCCCAAAGCCGCGGCCGAAACAGGAGCGGCCGGCCAGGTGCTGCCCCTTGAGGATATAGGAAAATTCATTATGTCCAGTTTCAAGCCGGAGGGACTGGCATGAGCCTGCCGCTGGTGCGGTTCTCGCTGGGCCCGCATCTGTGCGGCCTCAATATCTCCGAAGTCAGGGAAGTGCTGCGGATAGCGGCTATAACGCCTTTGCCCAAGGCCCCGGCCTTTGTGGAGGGCGTCATAAACCTGAGAGGAAACATAATCCCGGTAATAGACATGCGCAAACGCCTGGGCTTCGAGCCCGGCGCGTACACATTTTTGAACCGGATACTTATAACCTCGCTGCACGGCCATACGGCGGGGCTGATAGTGGATGAGGTCTCCGGAGTGGCGGAGATAGAGCAGGCTGAAATGGGTATCGACCCGTCGGAAGAACTGTGCATGAACCTGCACCGCTACGTCTCGCGCGTGGTAAGGGAAGGCGAACAGCTGCTCATGGTCATAGACCCCGCGACCATACTTACCGAAGAGGAAACCAGCACTTTTGCCGCGGCCGCCTCCGCGCCGCAACCGGAGGAGCATGGGAAATAACAGGAAAAAGGTCCTTGTAGTGGACGACCAGGCCATAATAAGGCGCGTGGTGCGCGCCTATCTTGAGACGGTGCGGGGCCTGGAGGTCTCCGAGGCCGGAAACGGCCTGGAGGCCGTAAAACTGCTGCTCGCCTCGGATTTCGACCTGATAATAACGGATATGATAATGCCGGAAATGACCGGCCTTGAACTGCTCGGCTACCTCAGAAGCGACCCGAAGCTGGCCGCGGTGCCGGTAATAATGCTGACCAGCCAGGAAGACGAGCCGGACCGCCGCAAAGCGGCAGCCCTGGGCGTTAAAGATTACCTGATAAAACCGTTCAACCCTCTGGCCATAAAAGCCGTCGTGGACCGGTGCTTCCCGAAGGATTGAAGCCGCCGGTTTACTTCAAGCAAGCCGGAGCCTATATTCCGCGCTCCGTGTTTTTCGCGCGCGCTACCGCCCGGCCGGGCCGGGGGGAACAGCGCCGAGCAAGTCTCCCAGTTCCGAAGATATTTTCCCAAGGTCATTGCCTGACGGGGAATAGGAGTCGCGGAGATACCCCTTTTGATCTATCAGGTACAGCATCGGGGACTGGCGCGGCAGGAATTGTGCCGGCAGCAGGCCGGCGCCGTTATAGACAGGGTATTCCAGGCTCTTGGCGGCGGCAAAAGTCCTGACGGCGCAGTTAAAGTCGGCGGTGACCGTTACCGGCAGGAAGCAGACCTGCTTGTCCTTGTAAGAGTCGTACAGAGCTTCTAGCATGGGCAGGTTATCTATAGCGCGCTGGGAATTGGTCTCCCAGACATAAAGGAATACCGGCTTTCCCGAACATTCGGAAAGGCGCATTTTTTCGCCGTGAAGCCCCGTCACGGCGAAGTCCTTCACCCTGGACCCTTTATGTATGCCTATCGCGCTGAGCACCCCGTAGGGCAGGATAAAATACAGCGCCGTGAACACGGCGCAGGCGGCGAACACCTTCAGCCACCCGTTTTCCGCGGCCGGACGGGAGCCGCCTCCCGGCGCCGCGCCGGGCCGCCTGGGCGGCGGATGGCTGGCCAGCGTGTAAAGCGCGACCTCCCCCAGTTTTTCCGGGTCCACCAGCCATTCGGCGTCAGCTTTGCACGTATTGATGCTGCCGGGAAAGGCGCGCATTTCCACATCGCGGAACAGGCACAGCGTTTCCGGCGAGATCTTAATGAACAGTTCATCGTCGCAGACCATGGCGAACAGCCGCCCGCGCGAGTAAACGCTGTACTCCCCCATTGTCGGCAGGAACGTAACCTCCGGCACCAGCGCGAGCGCCTTGCTTAAGGTTTCAATTGTTTTTTTTGAAGTACTCATAATTCCGGCCTTAGTATCCGGGCGGCGAGGGGTTGCCCTGGAGCCGCTTTGGGGAGGGGGGCCCCAGAAAAGGTGCCAGCCTCCTTTTTGATAAGAGCTTATGGACTTCCCCGCAACACGTTACAAAAAGGAGGCTGGCACCTTTTCCAACGGTTCCTGCGCGGCGGAACGGGCAACCCCTCGCCACCCCGGGCCGGTTTACTCGCAGCACTTAAAGAGCGTTATAGAAAGCGGCGGCAGCGTCAGCAGCAGCGACCAGGGCCGGGCGTGCGCGGGAACGGCTTCGGCCGTCACCCCGCCCATATTGCCCATGCCGCTGCCCCAGTAGGCCGCGGCGTCGCTGTTAAGCAGTTCCTTCCAGAAACCGCCGGTGGGCACTCCCACGCGATAGCCGTGGCGCGGCACCGAGGTGTAGTTGCAGACCGCCAGGATGGTCTCGCCGGGCTTTTCCCCTTTTCGCAGGAAAGCGGTCACGCTCTGCTGCGAATCGTTCGCGTCTATCCACTCGAAGCCGTCCGGACTGCAGTTAAGCTCGTGCAGCGCGGGCTCGGCGCGGTAAACGGCGTTCAGGTCGCTCACCCATTTCCGCACGCCCCCGTGCGAGGCGCAGTCCGCAAGGTGCCAGTCCAGGCTCCCGTCGTGGTTCCATTCCGAGCGCTGGGCGAACTCGCCGCCCATGAACAGGAGCTTCTGCCCCGGCTGCGCGAACATAGCGCCGTAAAGCAGCCTTAAGTTGGCGAATTTCTGCCAGTCGTCGCCCGCCATCTTGCCCAGCATAGAGCCTTTGCCGTGCGCCACCTCGTCGTGCGAGAAAGGCAGCACAAAATTCTCCTTGAAGGCGTAAAGCATCCGGAAGGTGAGGTTATTGTGGTGGAACTTGCGGTACACCGGGTCTTTCGAAAAATACTCCAGCGTATCGTGCATCCAGCCCATGTCCCACTTGAACCCGAAACCTAGCCCGCCAAGGTAGGTGGGCCGCGAAACCATCGGCCAGGAAGTGGATTCCTCGGCGTAAGTCTGCGCGCCGGGGAAATTTTCGTAAACCACCTGGTTGAACTGCTTCAGGAAAGCTATGGCCTCCAGGTTCTCGTTCCCCCCGTACCGGTTGGGGACCCACTCCCCGGGTTTGCGGGAATAATCCAGGTAAAGCATGGAGGCCACAGCGTCCACGCGCAGGCCGTCAGCGTGGTATTTGTCCAGCCAGAACAGCGCGCTGGAGAGCAAAAAGCTCTTGACCTCGTTGCGGCCGAAATTAAAGATGGAGCTGCCCCAGTCCGGGTGGAAACCCTGCCGGGGGTCCGCGTGCTCGTAAAGATGCGTGCCGTCAAAATAGCCCAGGCCGTGCCCGTCGGCCGGAAAATGCGCGGGGACCCAGTCCAAAATAACGCCTATGCCTTCCTGGTGCAGCTTATCCACCAAATACATAAAGTCGGCGGGGCCGCCGTAGCGGCTGGTAGGAGAAAAATACCCGGTGGTCTGGTAGCCCCAGGAACCATAAAAAGGATGCTCGGTCACCGGCATGAATTCCACGTGCGAAAAGCCCATTTCCCTGGCGTACCGCGGCAGCTGCTCCGCCATTTCCCGGTAGGTCAGGGAGCGGTTCCCTTCTTCGGGCACGCGCCGCCAGGAACCGGGGTGCACCTCGTAAATCGAGACCGGGCTTTTCAGGCCGCTGCGCGCGCCACGGTCCTTCATCCACTCGCCGTCGCCCCAGTTGTAATCCAAAGAGCCCACCACCGACGCGGTCTTAGGCGGGATCTCCGCGGTTAAAGCCATGGGGTCGGCTTTTTCGGCCCGGAAATCACCGTATTTGGAGGCTATATAATATTTGTAGTTCTGCCCCTGCCTTACCCCGGGGATGAAACCTTCCCAGATGCCGGAGGTGCCGCGCTCTTTTAAAGCGTCGCGGCTTTTGTCCCAGCCGTTAAAATCGCCGATAACATGCACTTCCCTTGCGTTAGGGGCCCAGACGGCGAAGGTGGTCCCTTTCTCCCCGCCGATAACGGCGGGATGCGCGCCGAGCTTTTCATAAAGCCTTAGATGGTTCCCCTCGTTGAACAGGTAGATGTCCTGGTCGGTCAGAATGTGTTGGTCGTTTTCGTTGCCCATGGCGGTGATCCTTAACCTAAATAATACAATACTTGCGTAGCTGCCGTATCGGGAACTATGCCCATGAGACGGCCCTGGTCGTTTAAGGCAGCTGGCCTGGCCTGCGCACAGCGCGGGTCTGGCCGGCCTCCTTATCGTGAAGAGCGGCCCGCGGCGCAGTGCCGGCTTTGCCGCCAGGCAAAGGCGGAGCTGCGGCCGCAAGGGCCGTTTCCGCAGATCATAACCGTCTGGGCGCTTGTCGTAAAACGTGGGGTAGAATGATACGGGCACGGCGAGGAAACGTTGTCCTGGCGCATTCTTGCGCGAATTTAAAAGGTTATTTCGCTTTTCGTCAGAAATAGCTATAAATGCGCTTAAAGGGCTTTTAGAGGGGAAAGGGGGGGCGTTTTGGCCGGGAAAACGGTGCCTGGAGGCGCCGGCGTCGGTAGTATAGGGGCGTAAACCTGGTGGGTCAATCGCTGGTTGGTCGATCTTGTGGTTGTAAGGAAGTTGTGCCCCGGAGTTCCATCCACTCTAAGCGTCCTTCTTGAAAACGCCGAAGGCCGCCAGTAAGACCAATAAGAATAAAATAAACACCCAAGACTATACGGTACCCCCCTGAAAATAAATAACTTGGCGAGTGGGCTAGTGTGTTTAGACCATGCAGAACATTCCCAAACCAGCCGCTGACTATCCATAGGAAATAGACCGAGAACAACATGAAAGCCGCTAAATATAGATAATGCGCGCCACGCGCCCAGCGCTTCATCTTAAATTCAGAATATACGTCTTGGTAAAGCCAATACCCGTCAGTCTTAAAAAGAGGATTAAGGTTGAATAGAATTATAACAACAATCCAGCGCGCTGCTTCCACAGAAGTAAAGCTTCCCGTAAAAACGCAAGACAAGAGAAGCAAAAACAAAAATACACCCTGGAATATAAAGCCGCCACAGTCTATAAGAGTTCTTTTGCCAAGGCCGACTTTATCGATACCGGAAACATTGGTGTAAAAAGCAGGGTATATGAGATAAACAGAAAAACCTATAGGTCTGAGGCCAATCCCTGATGCCATTGCAGTAAAAGAGTGTCCCAATTCATGGATTAGGCTGGCAAGTATAACCAAAAGAACCACCGACAACCCATCCGCTTTCACAGACAAAGGAACAGGGATTGCAGTTCCCGGGCCGACAAAGAAGAGCACTGCTCCCCAAGACAACCCGAGAATCGAGATTCCAGCAAGAACTTTTATTATTTTATTAAGCCTGCTGCCCTTACTACCTCCGACAAACCGAAAAAGATTTTCCTGCGTTTGTGCGGAAAGAAATTTTATCTTCGGGGTTAGAATACTTCCTAGGGTGTCTTTCCAGGAGTGTTTCGGTCTTTTCTGCAGAACGCCGATGGAAACAAGCCTGTCGAATATTTTTTGAGGTGCCTTGATACCTAGGCCATACAAAGAGATAAAAAAAGATTCCTGCCCGCCGCTGGCAGGTAGACCAGCTATTAACCAGGCGGTCTCCTCGTTGAGTTGGTAACAGGAAGTATCCGTAATAACCAGTAATGTTTGCTCGTCTTTAACAGAATAGGCTTTCTTTAAATAATTTTCGTAAATTACATCGGCAGAGATTGCCATATCTCACCCATGCACAGAGGCCGGTTCTCCCGCGCCAGGATACTTTTTCTCATCTGGGTTTTGTTTTCTCTTCTGATAAGCGAACTTAATACCCTCAAGGAGAACGCGTTTCATGTCCTCACAATGCGGCTTAAACAGGTTCCCTGTTTTCGCGCGGCTTTTAACTCCACATTGACCGCCGCAGGCAAGGGCCACGGAACACTTTAAACACACGTCCATATTGGTGATGTGCCTTGTTTTATACATCTCATAAAGTGGAAAGAACTTAACTCCGCCTTCAGAAACATGCCCCACCCGGAACTCCGGGTACCCGGCTTCTTCAAAACAAGCGTACAAATCCCCAAAAGGGTCCAGGACCAACACGCGCTGCCTTGTCTGCATACAAAAACAGGTATGCGTTAACCCCACGCCCTTTTCAAGGCTGAAAAGATAACTCATCTCGTTGGCTCGCAGACTGACCGGGTGCTCCAGATCCATTCCAAGGTTAAACACCTGCGCGGATAATTCAGCAACCTCTAAGAAATCTGTGGCATCCACTTCGGCTATATTGTCATGTAACGGACTAGCGTATATGCTCGCGTATTCGTGCCCAAGAATATTTTTCCCCTTCAGCTCTTTTATCAACTGCGGCACGGACGCTAAGGTGCGCTTGTTGAGATTAAGCCTTATATTGATTTTTGTTTTACGCTCAAGAAGCATGGCAATATTAGCGGTAATCTTATCAAAGGTCTTTTCTCCGGATATGGGGATGCGGGATGCGTCATGAAGTTCCCTGCTGCCGTCCAGAGAAATTTGCACTCGATTCACAAACCCCGGACCGGGGCCAAAAATATCCACCATGGAGTCCACATGGGTGGCGTTTGATATAGCACTGGCGGTCATAGCGTACTTTTTCGCGTATCCCAACGCCTTACGTATTACAGCCTCGTTGGCCGGGAGGAAGGGCTCTCCGCCGTAGAAAGATATGTCAAAGTTCTTATAATCAACACCGGGGATTATTTCTTGGAGATGTTTTTCGAAAATGCTTTCAACCTGTGCTGGCGTCATGAGCGCTTGCGACTTGTGAGGCCGATGCTCCTGTTGATAACAATATTTACAGGCCAGGTTGCAGCCATAGCTCATTAAAAGCATGATTCCGCAATGCTTATCTTCTTTACTGCATTTTTGGTGAAGGGCGGCGGAGAATTCCTTAAACCGCTCCAATTCCAGATCGGGAGACAATAGTGTTATATGCCCTCTCCGGGCAAGGAGGTTAATATTTTCCTGGCTTAAATCCGCCAGCTTTTCCGAATCCCCTGATTTAAGAATATCAATCAACTTGCCAGAGATTTCGTCAAGGCAACCGTTAACACCATTAAATAATAGCGCGGATCCGCCGAGGTCGACAATATTTAAATATCGGCTGA
>JAJZVJ010000040.1 GCA_021845705.1 bacterium | reverse complement strand
AGAACCTTTCCATGTTCATGGCCGCCATCCTCGCCGTTACGCTGGACCCGGCTCTGCGCATGATGTTCGCCCGCATGGACCCGTTCGACATCAAGCCGCGCTGGCTGGGCAAAGCGGTGAACACTGTGGCTGTCGGCACTTACTACCCGGAAGAAAAGCACCCGATAAGCAAGGCGCTCTTCGCGGTGTACGAGCCGGTCTGCAAATTCGTGCTGGGACACCCGGTGAAGACCATCGCGGTGGCGGTGCTGCTTATCCTTACCACCATCCCGATATACCTAAAACTCGGCTCGGAGTTCATGCCGCCCTTAAATGAGGGCACCATCCTCTACATGCCTACCACCCTGCCGGGCATGTCAGTTACCGAGGCGCAGAAGTTGCTGCAATTGCAGGATAAAATATTGAAAAGCGTCCCCGAGGTGGAGCGGGTTTTCGGCAAGGCTGGCCGCGCCGACACTTCCACAGACCCGGCGCCTTTCTCCATGATGGAGACCACCGTGGTGCTGAAGCCGCACGAGCAGTGGCGCGAGAAGGAGCGCTGGTATTCTTCCTGGGCGCCTAAGTTCCTGAAGAATATCCTTAGCCACGTCTGGTACGACAAGTTCACCTGGGACGATCTGATAACCGAAATAGACTCTAAGATGCGTTTCCCCGGGGTTTCCAACGCCTGGACCATGCCCATCAAGGCACGTATCGACATGCTTTCCACCGGCATCAGAACGCCGGTCGGCATAAAGATCTACGGCGCGGATCTGGCGGAGATCCAGAAGATAGGCACGCAGGTGGAAAGGCTGCTCTCCGACGTAAAAGGAACACGGAGCGCTTTCGCCGAGCGCACGGCGGGCGGCTACTTCCTGGACTTTACGCTTAAAAGGGAGCAGCTGGCCCGCTACGGGCTTTCAGTGAAGGACGCCGAGATGGCCGTGCTGTCCGCCATCGGCGGCGAGGGCGTTTCCACCACCGTGGAAGGCCGGGAACGCTATTCCATAAACGTCCGCTACGCGCGCGAATTCCGCGACGACCTGACCAAGCTGGGCCGGGTGCTGGTGACCACGGCTGGCGGCGTGAACGTGCCGCTCGCGCAGATAGCCGACATAGAGATGAAGCAGGGGCCGGCCATGATCCGCGACGAGAACGGTCTGCTGTCTGGCTACGTTTACGTCGATATCGAGGGCATAGACGTAGGAACCTACGTCGAGAACGCGAAGGCGCATATCAAAAGCCTTAAGCTGCCAGCCGGCTATTCGCTGGAATGGAGCGGCCAGTACGAGAACATGCTGCGCGTACGGGAAAGGCTCAAGATCGTGCTGCCCCTGACGCTGTTCATAATCTTCATCCTGCTCTACATGAATACGAAGTCGGCCGCGAAGACCTTCATCGTGCTGATGGCCGTGCCGTTCTCGCTGATAGGCGCGGTGTGGTTCCTGTTCTTCCTGGGCTACAACGTCTCCATCGCTGTGTGGGTGGGTATGATAGCGCTGATGGGCCTGGACGCCGAGACGGGCGTGTTCATGCTGCTGTTCCTGGACCTGTCCTATGAGGACATGAAGAAAGCAGGCCGCATGAATAATACCGGCGACCTGAAAGAAGCCGTGATCCACGGCGCGGTCAAGCGCGTGCGCCCGAAGATGATGACGGTGGCGGCGGCCTTCATGGGCCTTATCCCCATTATGTGGTCGCTCGGCACCGGCTCGGACCTGATGAAGCGCATAGCCGCGCCCATGATAGGCGGCCTGGCGTCGAGCTTCGGCCTGGAACTGTTGATCTACCCAGCCGTGTACTACCTATGGAAGATGAAGGAAAATGCCTTCGCTCTGCGGGAGGATAAATGATGTCAGCCGGAATATTGGTAATGGTGGTGATGATGGGCGCTATGCTCATTATGGGCGGGCACAAAATGGGGCATAAACATTCCGAATCCGCCGTGCACGAAGTAACAGTTTCCAGCACGACCGCGGTATCTACCGCCGCCGTGCAGAACGCGGAACCGGAAAAAACAGAAGGACACGCGCATTAAGACGGAATTTACGCGCCGAGGAGAAAACTGATGAACTACACCAATAGCGTGCTCACACTTATAGGGAATACTCCGCTGCTTAAAGTTGAAAGGATGTACACCGGAAAGTGCGAACTTTTTCTGAAACTGGAGAGCCAGAACCCCGGTGGTTCGATCAAGGACCGCATAGCGCTGTCCATGATAACCGCCGCCGAGCAGGAAGGCAAGATAACTCCCGGCGGCACCCTGGTGGAGGCTACTGCCGGCAACACCGGGCTGGGCCTGGCGCTGGTGGCCGCGCAGAAGGGCTACAAGCTAATCCTCGTGATCCCGGACAAGATGAGCCAAGAGAAGATCTCCCACCTGCGGGCTCTCGGCGCGCAGATAGTTATCACACGTTCCGACGTGGAAAAGGGCCATCCCGAGTATTACCAGGATATGGCCGAACGCATAGCGAAAGAGACCCCAGGCAGTTTCTACATCAACCAGTTCGGCAATCCCGCCAACCCCGCTGCCCATGAAAAAACAACGGGCCCGGAGATTTGGGATCAGATGGGACATCAGGTGGATGCCGTAGTGTGCGGCGTGGGATCTGGCGGCACTATTACAGGCCTGTCCCGCTTCTTCTCGCGCGTCTCGCCGGAAACCGAATTCGTGCTGGCCGACCCGAGCGGCTCGGTGCTGGCGGGCTACATCAAGGACAAAACCCTCGGTAAGGCCGGTTCGTGGTTCGTGGAAGGCATCGGCGAGGATTTTATCCCGTCCATCGCCGACCTTTCACGGGTGAGCAGGGCCTACACCATAGGGGACGCGCAGAGTTTCGCCACGGCGCGCGAACTGCTGCGTTCCGAAGGGGTGCTTGCGGGTTCTTCCTCCGGCACGCTGGTGGCCGCGGCGCTGCGCTATTGCCGCGAGAGCGAAAAGCCCAAACGCGTGGTCACCATAGTGGCCGACAGCGGCAATAAATATCTCTCCAAGATGTTCAACGACTTCTGGATGGCGGACCACGGTTTCCTGAGTAAAACGGCCTTCGGTGACCTGCGCGACCTGGTGGGCCGCCCGTACCACGAGGGGTCCGTCTGCTCGGTGAAGCCGGCGGACACGCTTATGACCGCCTTCATGCGGATGCGCCTGCATGAATACGCGCAACTGCCTGTTATCGAGGAAGGAAAGGTGGTCGGCATCCTCGACGAATCGGACATCCTGCTGGCCGTCCACAAAGATCCCGCGAATTACCGCAGGCCAGTCAGCGCGCATATGACGCATAACCTGGTAACCGTGCAGCCTTCCGCCACGGTAGAAGAGATCACGGCGATCCTCGGCAAGGGCCTGGCCGGACTTCTGTACAGCGAAGGGAAATTCTACGGCCTGATCACCAAAGTGGACCTGCTGAACCATCTCCGGCGCGAGCTGCTGGGAAAGAAGGAATAATGGAATTTGAAACCAAGCTGATACACGCCGGGCAGGCGGCGGACAGGCAGACGGGGTCGGTCAATGTCCCCGTCTACCAGACCTCCACCTATAAGCAGGACGCCATAGGCAAAGACAGGGGCTGGGAATATTCGCGCACGGGCAATCCCACGCGCAAGGCTCTTGAAGACTGCATTGCCGCGCTTGAGAGCGCAAAGCATGGCCTGGCTTTCGCCTCGGGCCTCGCCGCCGAAACGGCGGTGCTCGGCGGGCTGCTGAAAAAAGGCGACCACGTGGTGGCCGGCGACGACCTTTACGGCGGAACTTACCGGCTTTTTGAGAAGGTGTTCCGGAACTGGGGCTTGGAGATCTCTTACGCGGATTCTAAAAACCCCGCCTCTTTTAAAAAAGCTATGCGCCGCAATACCCGGCTGATCTGGGCGGAAACGCCCACCAATCCGCTATTGAGCATAACCGATATAGGGGCGCTGGCTGAAATAGCTAAAAAGAACAAAGCCCTCCTCGCCGTGGACAATACTTTCGCCACGCCGTATTTTCAGCGGCCCATCGAATTGGGCGCCGATATCGTCGTGCACAGTTCCACCAAGTACCTGGGCGGGCACAGCGACGTGATAGGCGGGCTGCTGGCGATAAAGGATAAGGGTGTTTTTGAAGCGGTCAAGTTCTATCAGAACGCCGCCGGCGCGGTGCCCGGGCCATGGGACGCCTGGCTGACGCTGCGCGGCATTAAGACGCTCTCGGTGCGGATGATCGCCCATGAGCTGCACGCTTTTGAGATAGCGGGTTTCCTGTCCGGTCATAACGCAGTTTCAAAAGTATATTACCCCGGTCTGGAAACTCACCTCGGTCATCGCCTGGCCGACGACCAGATGGACGGTTTCGGCGGCATGGTCAGCTTCGAACTGAAAGGCGGCAGACGCGCGGCGGAGTCTTTCTTTAAAAAGCTCAAGGTCTTCACGCTGGCCGAAAGCCTTGGCGGTGTTGAGTCGCTGGCCTGCTACCCGGCTACCATGACCCATGCGGCTATCCCGGAGCGTGAGCGCCTTAAGCGCGGCATAACCGCCGGGCTGGTGCGGCTTTCGGCGGGCATAGAGAACTCGGACGATCTGGTGCAGGACCTGGACCGCGCCCTGAAATTCTGATTTAAAATGATGACTTAGTATCGAGCAGCATGGAGAAAACTATGAACAAAAAACTGACAACGATGTGCGCGTTCGCACTGGTATTAGCAAGCGCGCCTGCGTTCGCGCAGGACTGCAGCAAGAATGGGAGCACCCCCTGCCAGCAGACGAAAACAGGGCTGCTGGGCGCGGACACTACGGCCGCGCAAAGTAAAACGGAAAAGCCGGCCGAAAAGCGGAAGAAAGGCAAGACGGAAAAAGCCGCGCTCCGCAAAGTCACCGCGGAAGAGATGGGGAAGGAAGCCGTATGCCCCGTTACCGGAGAGAAACTGACCGTGAAGGAAGACACAGGTTCCGCCGTATACAAAGGCAAGATCTATTACTTCTGCTGCCCCGGCTGCGACAAATCCTTCCTGGCGAACCCCGAAAAATTCGTCAGCAAGAAACCGGCCGCCGCTGAAGCCAAAAAGGTTTATGTCTGCCCGATGGGCGATTACCAGGGCGACAAGCCCGGCAAATGCCCCAAGTGCGGCATGAACCTTGAGGAAAAGAAGTAAGACAAGATTTCCCGGGCCGGCTAGGACAGGCACGGGGAGAAGCGATAGTATGGAGGTAACAAATGCTGTTCGAAGAACACAATGAAGTGGTGGTTGCCGTGGTGAGCGTGCAGCACTGCGTCGGCGATAGCGACGACTGCACCCACCAGCCCTAAGTGAAGCTGTAGTAAAAAGAGGAGCAGCCTCTGCATTTGTCGGCGCTAACACACAGACGTGCAGGGGCTGCCCTCCCTTAAATTTAACTTTTTAACATATGCATATCAAGGACTGCGTTTTAAAATGCTCTCAGGACGGCACCTGGCTGCATCATACGGCCAGCGGTTACAAAGTCAGGCTTAATCAGGAGGCGCTGGACGTCCTCAAGGCTATGGCCGCGCGCCTGAGTGCCGCGGAGATGACGGAAAAAGAAAAATTCATCTACGACAAACTGGCGGCCAAGGGGATAGCAGGCGACGACACGGGCCGGGAAGAAGACCGCCGTATCGTGATCAGGAGAAAGAGCCGGCTCGCCTCGGTAGATCTGGAATTTTCCGGACGCTGCAACCTGCGCTGCGCGCACTGCTTTGCGGCGCTTTCGCAGAAGGACATGAGCCGGGGAACACTCGAAAAAGTATTTGCCGGGATCGACGCCCTGGAGCCGACGACCCTGACTATCAATGGCGGGGAGCCGCTGCTGAACCCGCTGCTGCCCGAGGCGCTCGCGCTGGCGCGGGCACGGCGGATGCGCGTCAACCTGATGACCAACGCCACCCTTGTCACGGAAGAGACCGCCGCCATGCTGAAAGAGCGCGGGGTTGCCGTCGTCGCGGTTAGCCTGGATTTCTTCGAGGAAGCGCATGACGCTATCCGCGGGCCCGGAGCCTTTACTAAGGCGGTGAAAGGGATAAAACTGCTCGTCTCCCGCAAGGTTCCTGTTTCCATCACGGCCCTGGTGCAGGAAAGCACCGCGGGGCGCGTAGAGGAATTCAAGGATTTCTGCCTGGGTGAACTCGGGGCCTCCGCCATGCGGTTCTCCTCCGTTTCCCCGATAGGCAGAGCAAAGTCTTCTCCGCAGTTAGCCCTGTCGCCGGCTAAAACCAAGGATCTTTTCAGCAGGGGCCTGATACCTGCCCCTGGCGAAAGCGCCGACGTTCTCTCCAGGCTCTCCGGCAGCACTACATTCAGCTGCAAGGCCGGAGTTGGGCAGTGCTTTGTAGGGGCGGACGGGCGTGTGTACGCCTGCCATTATTTCCAGAACCTCGGCGAGAGCATGGGGAACCTGGCGGACAAACCACTGGAGGCGATATACAGGGAATATCAGGAAAGCGTGGCAATGCCCGTTGCGCTTGATTGGAATAAGCTTGGCAAATGCGCTGCTTGCGGCCACTTCGGAAAATGCCTGGGCGGCTGTCGGGCGCGCGCGAAACTTATGTCCGGCGATTGGTATGGCCCCGACGCTTATTCATGCGGTATGTACGGCGTGGAATAATTACCGCCCGTTTCACCTGTACATAAAAAAGACTCCCGCGTACCGGCGGGAGTCTTTTTCTATTCTTAAGCCTGTATTATTTCGTTACGCTTTCTATCCAGGCTATGGCGGAGCTTACTTTGGAATATACTCCGTATTTATTGGGCCTGGCGCAACCCTCGCCCCAGCTTACAACCCCCGCCAGCTTCGCGGAAGCACCGGAGCCTATCAGCAGCGGGCCGCCGCTGTCCCCCTGGCAGGAATCCTTGCCGCCGGCGGCCAGCCCGGCGCAGATCATCTGGTCGGTTATGCTGCCGGGATAAGCCGCGGAGCAAGCCTCTGGCGACACCAGCGGTACGGTGACTTTCCTGAGCACGTTGGGGATCTGCCCGTTCTCCTCGGTGTAGCCCCAGCCTGCGGTAACAAAGTCCGCCTGGCCGGAGATAACGCTCTTGTTAAGCGCGACGGGAGGATACTTGGACGCGGTCTTAAGATGCACCAGGGCATAGTCCCAGTCCTGGGGCTTCTTGTTGTAGTCGGGGTGGGGGATGACCTTGTCCACGTCCAGTTTTTCCACGCCCTGGTTCTGGCTCTGGTCGTAAAGCCCGGCGACTACGGTCTTTATGCCGGCCGGCACGCAGTGCGCCGCGGTGAGCACCCAGTCTTTCTTTATCAGCGAGCCGCCGCAGAAATGCCCGCCGTACGAGCCCCGCAGCGAGACGATGAAAGGGAATTCCCCTTTAACAGCCTCAACACCTCCCACGATCTTCTCATTGCCGGCCATCCGGGGTATAGCCAGGCCGCGGGTTTCCACGGCTTCCACGTCGGTCTTGGTCAGCCTGTTCAGCTCCACATTATCCGCCGCCGCGGCCAGCACCGGCGCTAAAGCCAGAGCAGCCAACGCAATTACTTTTCTCATTGTATTCCTCCGTTAATGTAGTATCCGCAATTCCTGATTAGTTCGCTCCCAGCGCTTTTATCATGGCGTCCACCCTGCCCTGGTCGGGGAGAGCGGGAGATTCCGGCGCGGGAATATTCCCCATGACCGTTTCCTCAATGGCCTTTGGGATCACCGTAGTAAGTTCGCTGATCTTCGTTACGTCCTCGCCCCTGCCGCCGTCGGCGGGCACCACGTTGGAGACCCGGCAGCCGTCCTTGTAGACGAAGTCGTTCTCGCCGCGCACCAGGATGCCCTCGATAAAGCCGGTTCTGGCGTTGAACACGGCCGAGCCTGAATTGCCGCCGTAAGTGTCCAGGTTGGCAACGAAGTAACCGGCGGGCGAGGGATTGCGCACCGTGGCGCCCCCGGCCACCTTCACGGGCAGGCCGGACGGGTGGCCTATCACGAAGATGGCGTCGCCTTTTTTAAGGGCCGCGCCGCGGTTAAGGGGCAGGACGTTTTTGCCTTCGGCGGGCCGGTCCAATTCTACCAGCGCGTAATCCGGCCCCAGAGCGCCGGAATTTTCATTTAGATAGCGTTTGACTATCTTTTTGCAGGAGTAAACGTCGGATGCCTGCGCCGTAGAAGGCTGCCCCCCGGCCGCCTTAAGGGCGAAGCCGAAGACGAATTTTGTGTTCGCGCAGTCGTCCTCGTTCTTTATGCAGTGCCCGGCCGTCATCACCAGGTTCTTGCCGACCAGCGAACCGGAACAGAAGGCCCCTAAAGGCTGCTCGCGGAAAGGTTCCTCCGCGCACAGGCTCATGGTCGTGCCGTAATTGGCCGTAGCGAGGCTGAAGGACTTGCCGTCCGCCGCCTGTGTTACGTCGGAGCCTTTCCAGAGGGAAACCACCGAGTCGGCGAGTTTGCGCATATCCGGCGCGGCCTGATAGTAATCCAGCCTGTCGTCCGTGCCGTAGATGACCTTTTCTCCGGCCGACTTCTCGCCGGCGGCCGCGAGCGCGGACGTTCCCAGGAGCAGTATTGCCGCTATGATGTTTTTCATGTTATTTCCTTGTTCTCAGGTGTATTTATCTCACAAGTTTTCCCGCGTCCACAAGCCCGGCGCCCTGCTCAGCGGGCTGGAGGCCTATGCTTACGGCGGCGCCCGTAAGGGCTTTCCTGACTTCGCCGGGGGTTTTGGCGCCCGCGGCCACCGCCAGCGCGGCCAGCCCGGCCACGTGGGGAGAAGCCATGGAAGTGCCGGACAGCGACTTGTATACACCGCCCATATAAGTGGAATTTATCGCCACGCCGGGCGCTATGACAGCTATTTCCGCACCGCGCGAGGAGAAAGAGGCGATCTTGTCGGCCGAGTCCGAAGCCGCAACGGCTATGGCCTGCGGATACTTGGCGGGATAGTTCACCGGGCCGGAATCGTTGCCTGCCGCCACCACAAGCGTTACGCCGGCTTTATAAGCGGCCTCGACGGCTTTCTGGATGGCCGTGCTGCCGCTGGGGCTGCCCAGGCTCATGTTGACCACGTCCATGTTGTTGCTGACGGCCCACTGTATGCCGTCTACGATCGCGGAATATGCCCCGCTCCCCTGCGCGCTGAGGACTTTTACTGCATAGAGGGAAGCCTTAGGCGCTACGCCTACTACCCCGGCGCCGTCGCTGACCGCGGCTATGATGCCGGCCACGTGGGTGCCATGCCCGTTGTCGTCCAGCGGAGGCTTGGCGGTGTCGATTGCGTTATAGCCCCCAGCGTAGTTGGCTTTGAGGTCGGGATGGGTATAGTCTATTCCGGTGTCTATAATGCCGACTTTCACGCCCTGGCCCATGGTAGTGGCCCAGGCTGAAGGGGCATTGACCCTCTTTACGCCCCACGGTATTTCGGACGCGACGGCAGCCCTGGGTTCGGCGGGAACGGGGATAAGGTCTTGGTAATCGCCGGCCTTTATAGCCGCTAAAGAGGAATCTATATAAGACAGGGGCAGCGCGGCGGGCGCTTCTTCTATCCATTTTATAACCCGGTCTTCTTCTACCGCGCAGACATGCGGGCAGGACATGATAGCGGAATCCATTGTTTTCTCGGGGAAGTCAGCCACCACCGCGTTGATGAGCGGCAGGTGCTTGAGGACTTTGCAGCCCAGTTTCTCCAGGCCCGAAATGCCGTCGCGCATGGACGCCTCGGGGCTGAAGGTGACTATTTTCTGGGCAGCCTGGGAGTTAACGGACAGAAATGACGCCAATAAAAAAACAGCGCCGAACAACCTTATAGTTTTCACAACTTCCTCCTAGCGGGGCGCGGCCGAAAAGCCGCATAAGGTCGGCGCTAACAAGTAAAGTCTACAGAAAGAGTAGACTTTAGTCATGGGTCTAAAGTCCTAGATGGGCGTGGGCCCTTCTTCCCACGGAAAAGCGGAGGATATTCGGAGTTGGAGAAGCCCTTGTCGGGTAGCTAATGCGAGGCAGGTAAAATCTGTATAATAATTCCTGGGTGTAATTAGCAGCCTGTGGAAGGGCTTGATGAAGGGGGTTGGTAATGCAAAAAAAGACATATGATCCGCAAGTGGAGCTTGCTAAAGGCGCGAAGCTGGAAGCGGCGTCTTACGATAAAACCCAAACGGTCAAAGTCATCGCGAACAAGGTCACGGTCGGCGGTGTGGCTGGCGTTGCTGAAATCTCGGGGGTGGCTACTGGCAGGCACGATGCCAGCATAGACGGCTGCCTGGGGATATGGCTTTCGATCTTCCGATATATGCGGCCCGACGGGACGGTTGACCACGTTGCCGGCTGGAATATAATGATCCCCACGGCGGCGGGGCAAAGCGCGGAGGCCACGGCTAACGCCTTTGCTGAACAGATCAATTCAGGCACCAGACCGTACCGGGCCGCGGCGACTGGCGCGAGCCTGAAAATAGTTTTCACCGAGAAATAATATGAGGATAAATCTATCATTGGCGGCGCTTCTGCTGGTGTCGGCCGGGTTGGCGCAAGTCCGCGCGGCCGAGAGCAAGCCGGTTTGGAAATGGGTAGCTGCAAACGAATACTACTTCATTTTGCCTGCGGCTCAGGACCTGCATATTTCCGGTGGCGGGACCGAAAGCGTTAAGCCTTTGGGTTTCGGTTTTCGGGCGGTAGGCAACGAGACTGTCTCCAAGACTGGCGGTTTACAGTTCCAAAGCATCAAAGTTGATAATCCTCGTACCGGCAGGGACACGTTCTATCTTTTAGATCTCCTACTTGGGATGGAGTACATGGCCCCGAAAGTTCAGGGGAAGCCTTTGCGTTTGACCGCCTCGGCTTTTGCGGACTTGGGGCTGTCCGATACTACGCTTTATGCGGCCCCGGTTATTTCGGCGGGGCTGCTTTATACGACCAATGAGACCGCCGATACGCCCACCGGCCTGACTTTCGATATTTTCTATCGGCTGACGGATATTGATCTGGATAATGTCGGCAATGGCAAAGCCGGAACCCTGAAGCCCGCGCTCGGGTTTAAAGTTGGCTATATTTTTGAGGGGTTCTGGACGACAAAAGAAAAATCCAATTAATTTTCACCACGCATAAAATGCAGAGGCCGGACTTTTTAATAAGTCCGGCCTCCTGCTTTGCGGCG
>JAJZVJ010000039.1 GCA_021845705.1 bacterium | reverse complement strand
ATCCCTGACCAGCTCATACTCCCCGGGACTTGAAATGGAGGCGATCCTGGCGGCTTTATACGCCCAGAGTTTCCCGCCCAGAGTGCCGGTAAAAACATAACCATTTGACACGGCGGGCGATGAGTGGGAGGAAGAAGGCAGTATTATTTCCTGCAGGACGGCTCCCGAACTGCTTATAGCGACAAGCCTCCCGTCCGCGGTCCCGGCGTAAACGACCGAGCCGGCCATGGCGGGAGAGGCCGGCATGCCGAACGTCGAGGTGTTCCCCAGCACCGGGGCGCTGGAGATAAAACCCAGATCGTTAGAGTTCAGGCAGTACAGGGTATGGGGGGAGTTGCCGGCGGAATAATATATGCGGTTACCGGCGAGAACCGGGGAGGCCGTTTCCATCAGCCCGGAACCCGCGGCATAAGGCTCGTACCTGGCAAGTTCGTGCCCGTCCGAGGGATCCAGTTTATAGATCTCGCCCGTATTACCGGAGGGGACCACGTATACCGCGGCACTTGAGACGGCTGCGGTCAGCACGCCGAATGTCCCGTAGGTCTGTCCCAAAGAACCCCACTTTCCGGAGTGGGACCACAGGTCCAGGGAGTATATTCTCCCGTCGTTCGAACCGAAGAAAACCCCGTTCCCCACGGTCGCGGGCGAAGAATCAACTGACTGCTTTGCCTTATAGTCCCAGAGGAATTTTCCGGTGGAGGAATCAAAAACCCTCAGCCTGTCGTCCGGCGCCCCCGTTCCGACGTAAACTTTCCCTCCGAAAACAAGAGGGGAGGAGATCGAAGGGGCGCCGAGAGCGGCCTTCCACAGCAGGCCGCCGTTAAACCTGTTCAACGCGTACAAATTGCCGTCCCTGCTCGTAACATAAACCGTACCGCTGGAAACCGCCGGGCCTGCGTCTATCCAGCCGTCGGCAGAGTAGTCCCAGAGAAGTTCCCCGGTTTTAACATCCAAAGCATAAAGGCTTCCGGACCTCGCCCCGACATAAACGATCCCGTCATATACTACCGGCGACGAGACCACGTCCCCCTGTACCTGAAAGTCCCAGACCCCGGTCAGCGGCGGAGAAGCCTGTTCCCTCACATATCCTGTCCTCCGCTCGTTTCCCCTGAAGCAGGGCCAATCGGCGGCTGAAGAAAAGCCGGAAACCAGAAGATTAAGCATTAAAGGCAGAATAAGCGCCGGTATTTTTTTACGTTTTTTCATAAATCACTCTATCGCCAGCATATAGATTTTCCCGTCGCTGGCGCCGACTACCAGGACGTCCGGCCCGGCCATCACCTCTATCATCAGTTCCCCCCTCACCGCGCCGCCGAGGGAAACCGGCCAGCCGTTCCTTAGCGCGCCGGTATTGGCGTCAAGCGCGTAGACATAGCCGTCAAGCGTTCCGAAGTAAACATAGCCTCCATAAACCACCGGCATGGTCCGTATTGCCCCCTGTGCCTGGAATTTCCAGATAAGGCCGTCGGGGGCGCCGCTCGAAGCGTCAACTTTATAAAGGCTTCCGCTCTCGTCTCCGAAAAACACGTATTTTTTATCCAGAGTGGCGACCCAGGGGGATGAATAAATGGGACTGAGCGGACTGGTAGTAAAATCTCCCCAGTTCGCCGGCAGCGTGTTCATGTTGGCCGCGGTTCTCGAATAGAGCTTCCCGTCGGTGGACGTCACATAGAGATTATTGTTCGCGCCGCCCCAGCCGGAGTCCACGAACGGGGAGGATCTGACGGCGGCCCCTGTGGTAAAGCCGTCCGCCAATACCGTGCCGTCGGCGGTTTTAATCCGGACCACCTTGCCGTTCTCAAGGCCCGCCCAGCCGGAATTCAGCCCCGGAGTGTAGTCGTCTATGGAAAAAGTGCCTGACACGGCCGCGTTTATTCCGGTGTCGAAAGTCCAGCCTGCGCAATCCAGGCCGTCGGCTTTATTCAGGCAGTAGGTCCTGTTGTTCGACCCTCCAAAATAAAGTTTGGTTCCGGACGTGACCATGCCCGAGCGTATCTGCGCGCCCAGGCTCCTCTTCCAGGCCTGGGCGACGCCCGTTTCATTGTCCTTGATTTTATAGACGTCGCCGTTATCGTCCGCGAAATACACATAAACCCCCCCGCCCTCTTCCTCCGCCCAGGGCGCCGAGCGGATAGGTGAAACGGGCGAAGTGGTGAAGGTCCACTTAAGCCCTCCGGAGAAATTAAAGGCCCTTACTACCCCGTCTATTCCCATGGCATAGTAAGCCGAAGTGCTCAGGGGCGCCCCGGGCCAGTTACCCACCACCGTCTCCACGCCGGCAGAAATCCCGGCGTCGTAAGGCCAGCCGGTCCCGGCCGGGGGTTTTGCCGGAGTGATTATCGTTGAGGAGGCCGTCTGCACCTGGGAAGCAGCGCCTGTATCCTGCGGCTGATCGCTCGGCCCGTCCCGCAGCACCAGGCCGGAATCCGGTTTGAATTCAACCCTGAATACGTTCGGGGTCTGGGACGCGCCGTTCGGCTGTGTCTGCGCCACAATAAAGAACGTCCCTGTTGAGAAGGCGGTTATCGAAGAGTCCGCGCCGTCCGGCAAAGAGACCGCCAGCGTCTGCGCGCCCTGCGCGTCCAGGGAGATCGAGCCGTTCGCCAGCCAGGCTATGGTGGCTATGTCTATACCGGACTCGTACGCGCCCGTGGACCCCGAGACGGAATCCCTGGCGATTAAGATAGCGTTAAAGATATTCTGCGCCTGGAGGGTGGTCAACGCGTTGAGATTAGAGTCCAGCAACCTGACCGTGACCGTAGCTATTTCAACGGAATTGTAGCCGGAAGGGCTGTTATTCGAAACCGTGAATTTCACAACATCGTCCTTGGCGTCCTCGTTAATCCTGCGCGGGGAGGTGTCATACGCGTAGGAAGTGTGGACGCTTGCGTCATAGGTCACGGTGGCAAGCGTTATCTGCGGGGCCGAGGCCGCGCCGGTGTCGGTGTTCAGGATAAGCCTGTATACGGCGTTGTGGACAAGCGCGCGGCCGTCCTGATCCGCGAAAGTCAACCCGGCCTGCGCCGTAGCCTGGGCGGCCAGGGAGGCGGGATTAAAACCGATATCGCCCAGGCGGTATATATGCGGCGAGTAATTATCGGCGGAGCCGCCCGTCCTTATTAATATGAGGTTGTCGGCCGGGCCGCCGGAGGAATCCGCCCCGAGAGTGAGCCGCAGCGGGAATTTCAGGGGCAGTATGGTATTGAGCGCGGGATACGCCAGCGTATTGGCGGCGGCCGTTCCCGCGCCGTTGTTCCTCGAGCCCGGCGTGGCAGTGGTGAAAGCCTGGAAATCGGTGGAATCGGCGTCGGTGTCCGCGCCCTCCGAGGGCCGCCTGCCTATGGACGCGGCGGCGTCAGCGGGAGCCCAGGCCGCGGCCGTTACAAGAGCGGCTTTATAATTTCTCATGGAATAACCGGAGGCGCTCTGCCAGGTGAGCCTGTCCACCGTCTGGCCGGCGGTGTTTTCAAGCACAAGGTAATCCCCCGCGGCGTTCAAGCCGGCGGGACCGAATGCGCCAGCCCATGAAGTCAGGTCGTCGCCGATAGAAGAATGGGCCAGCAGGGAATAATTTCCGGCGTATATTTTCCTGGTGAACGGGAATCTGACGGCGTTTGAATTCCTTAAAGCGTAGCCTGAAAGCGTAAGCGTGGCGACCCCTGTGTTGTAAAGCTCCACAAACTCCGAAGAAAGCGTCCCGTAGGCCAGCTCGTTCAGTTTGACGGGGTCGGTGGTTACGGCGTTGGCGTAATTTTTTGTCGGCGTCGGATCTATCTCCAGGAAGTCGGAGTTGCCGTCGGAGATACGCGCGAACGACTGCCCGGCGCTCATGACAGGCCACTGGAGTCTGTCTATGACGTTGCCGTTATTATCCTTGAGTATCACATGGTAGCTCTGGGCGCCGTTGAGGTCCCAGGACGGCGTTATAAGGGAATACGCGTTCACGCTGCTCACGTCCACGGCGGCGCCTGTCCACACGGTCGTTTCCGGCCCGGGCAGGTCTACGCTTCCCTGGTCGTAGACAAGGGTCCAGCCTGTCAGGCTGAAAGTGTCCGGAGTATTATTATAAAGTTCGACCCAGTCATTAGCCGCTCCGGCTCCGGCGGGATAGACTTCGTTTATGTAGACGTTCGCGGTCTGCGGCGGGGTTGAGGGGATATTTGAAATAGCCGCGAGATTGGCGGCTTTGTCTTTCGCCTTGACGGCGAAATAATAAGTCTGGCCGACCGTAAAACCGTAGAGGACCTTTGATTCCGCCGCGCCCGCGTTCTGCGGAGCCCAGGTCTGGGCATACGTGCCGGCCGAATTAAACAGGGCCTCCGTCAGGGCGTATGTGGCGTATTTCACCACGTAGGAACCCTGGGTATTGTTGTTGGCCGGTCCGTCGTCGCCGGGGGCCGGCCAGGCGAGCGTAACGCTTCCCCTGACCGGGCCGGCCTGGGCGGTCAGGGCGGTTATATTGCCAGGCGCCTGGGTGTCTTTTAAAACCCTGAACGCGTCCGTCAGCGTGGCGCTGGACTGGCCCCAGTCCCAGACCCTGACGGTAATGTAGTTAGTACCGTGGCCCAGCAGATCGAAAGACAGGCCCCAGTCGGCCGCGTAGGAATTGCCTACCGCGGCGCCGGAGGAAATTACGGCGTTGGACACCGGGTTTATCCCTGTTTCTCCCGGGCCGGTCCAGGCGCTGTAGGTTATAGACGAGATCCGCGAGCCGCCGGTATCGGCGAAATCGACGTCATAGGCCGCGCCGGCCGTTGAACTGCGCCAGACGGAGTCAAACCCGGCGGGCAGATTATTGGTTATAGTCGGCGGCGTGGTGTCTTTACGCACGTAGAAAGCGTCGGAGAGCACAGGGGACTGGTTGCCCACGGCGTCAAAAGCCTGCGCCCAGATGTAGTTGGTTCCCTCCCGCAGCAGGTTGAAGGTGGCGGGGGTCAGCGGCCAGTCGGCCGTATAGGAATCCAGATTTATTCCCGTGACCTGCGCGGTCCAGTCCTCAAGCAGCGTCCCGCCGCCGGCCGGAGCGGAATACACCTTGGTCTTTATCTGGGACAGTTTTGATCCGCCGGAGTCGGTGGCGTCCAGGTTGTAATAGCCGGACTGTTTCACCCAGTTGTTATCGCCGCTCTGGTTATTCGTAAGAGTCGGCGGAACCGTGTCCTGCCTGTCAAAGTCAATTGAAAAAGGCTCATAATTAAAGTCTGAAGCGTTGTTCTCATGCTCAAAATTGGAACCCGCCCCGGGCGCAACCCAGCCGGTTCCGTTCCAGATCGTGCTTTTTATATATTTCGCGGCGTCAATTCCGACGGCTGTAACATTATCGGTGTTCGGGTCCGGAACCAGCGCCAGCCAGGTTATGCTGCCCACAAACACGGTATTGTTGTTGGCAAGCGTTACCGAGGGGCTGGCCGGGCTCCACGTTCCGCCGGACCAGGTTATCCAGTCGAATTTATTGTCGGTCGCTCCCAGATCGTCCACCGCGACCGCCAGGAATTTTCCGGACTGCGCCTCCCAGGCGCAGTCGGTTATCCTTGCGGCGGAACCGCTCATAGTCGTATCAGCCGCCGGCAAACCCGACCAGCCTTCAGTTCCTGCCGGCCGCCAGATAACCGTATTCCAGGAGGCCGTGCCGTAAATAAATGACGCTCCAGCTTTGTTTGAAAGAGGATCTGAAGAGAGCCTCAGCCATTGCACCGCCGCGGCCGGATTCGGGCCGGCGAGAGCGCCGGCCCAGGTTGAAGCTGGATACCATTTCCTGTAATTTGTTGTTGTTCCTGTACCCCACAACGTGAGCAAATCCCCGCTCAACGCTTCCCAGGCCATATCAAACGGTTCTTTTGCCGCGCTTGAGGCCGCGGCGGTCAGATTCACATTATCTATCCAGGCAGAGCCGTTCCATATCGCGGCTGAGATGCCGGAATTGGAATCAAGAACGGCAAGGGCGATTCTGTCGGTGCCCGGCATTGACTTAAGCCTCACCCAGTTAACCGTTCCGGTCAAAGCGGTCATCGGCAGCGCGGCCGGCCCCGCCACCCAGGCCGAGGCCGTTGAAGAATAAACGGAGTAAGTCACCTGGCCGGCCGCATTGTCGTAATAAACCGCCATTATCCTGCCAGAATTCATCTCCTGCGACAGATCGAATTTCCTCGTCGCAGAGCCCGCCGGCACAGGGGCCGGAACAGGCGTAACATCGGACCAGGCCGGCCCGGCTCCGTCCCATTTAAGGAATTTCAGCGAATTATCAGAGGAGAGAACGCCGGTTATTTTCTGGTTCCTGACCGTGGGCACGGATTTCGTCACCACCCACCTTATGACGGAGCCGGCGGCCGGAGCGCTGCCCTCTCCGCCCCAGGAGCCGCTGGAGTACCAGGCCCTGTAGCGCGGGGTGTTCAATGTTCCTTCGGCGTAGACTATCATGCCGTTGGCCGGGCCTGACGGCGTGGCGGAAGAGACGGGAACATTCGAGATCAGCGCGGTATTGCCCGCTTCGTCAACCGCTTTTATGGCCACGCTGTACGTGGTTCCCGGTGAAAGCCCGTCAATGGTGCGGCTTTCGGCGCCGCCGTAGGCCAGCGGCGCCCAGGTCTGGCTGTAAGCGGCGGCGGCGTTAAAATTCGCGCCGGTTATCTGGTAGGTGGCGTATTTCACGACATAGCCTGCGGCGGTCCCCATATTCGGATTGCCCGCCGTGCCGTCCCCGGGGGCGGTCCAGTTCAGGGCGATCTGGCCCTCAAAAGAGCCAGCGGCGGCGGCGAGATCCGCTATGGCGCCGGGCGGGGTTTTGTCCGTACCGGCGTAATTATCCGTTGAATTCGATATGGTCAGATTTCCGGCTTTATCGGACGCCTTGATCGCGAGATAATAAGTCGCTCCGGCCGTAAAGCCCGTCATCATCAGGCTTTCCGTTGTTCCAGGAGATTTCGGCGTAAGCGTCGAGACGTAGACGGAAGAAGCGTCGAAATTCGCCCCGTCTACCGGAACGTCGGTTCTGTACCTGATCAGGTAGTAGCTGCAATTTCCCGTCAGCCCGTCGTCGCCGGGGGCCGTCCATGTCAGATAGATATTGCCCTCGTCGGCGGCCGCCGCAGGGGACTGGGCGTTGAGGTCCGCTGCCGCGCCGGGCGGGGTGGTGTCTTTAAGTATGTAGAAGACATCCGCCGAGACAGAAGACTGGGCGAGGCCGTCATAGGCGGTGACGGAGATATAATTCGTCCCCTGAACCAGAAGAGCCCACTGCGCGGCGGTCGGCCCCCAGTCCGCGGTATAGGAAGCGACGGGGGAACCACTGAAAATAACCGTTGAAGCGGCTACATTCGTTCCGGTCCTGTTTAACCCTGTCCAGGCCTCAAACACCGCGGATGAAACCCCTATACCCGAATCGGCGAAATCCACGTTAAAAATGCCGCCGGGATTAGCTTTATACCAGGTCGTCGCCCCCGGCTGCAAGTCTGTTATGGCCGGCGCCGCCGTGTCTTTTTTAAGATAAAAAGCGTCCACCGCTTCCGAACTGTTTCCGGCGGTGTCCCACGCTTTCACCGAGATATAATTAAACCCCTGGGAGGAATTATTGAAATCCACCGTCCAATCGGCGGTATAGGCCGAAGCGCCCGTTGAGCTGAAGATCTGCGTCCAGTCTTTGACAAGGCTCCCCGTCTTTCCCGCTCCGGTCCAGGCCGCATAGGCCGCGCTTGAAACCCGGGAACCGTAATCGGCGAAGTCCACGTTATAAAGCGTACCTCCTGCGCCCCTCCAGATATCGTCGCCCGGCTGATTATCGGTTATGGCGGGAGCGGCCGTATCTTTAAGCACCCGGAAAGCGTCGGTTATGGTTATTGAAGAGCCGGCGGCGTCCAGCACCCTGATAGAAATATAGTTTGTCGCGCTGTCGGACAGAAGTAACCAGTTACCGGTAACCAGCGGCCAGTCGGCCGCGTAAGAATTATTATTCATTCCGGCCGCATTGTCGGTCCAGTCGGGAAAGAAAGGGCCGATGCCGCCGGAACTGGTAGAGGCCCTTATCTGGAACTTATCCAGCTTAGAGCCGCCGGCGTCGGTGAAATCCACGTTATAGAGCCCGGTATTGGCGTTTCTCCAGCTGAATTCTCCCGCCTGGTTGTTCACATAAGCCGGCGGCGTGGTATCCTTAAGCACAAAGAAAGCGTCAACAAGCGCGGCCGTAGTTCCCGCCACGTCCCAGGCCCTGACGGAAACATAGTTGGTGGCCGCTTCATTTAAAGCGGCGAAATTGAGCGTCCACGAAGCATCGTAAGAAGTGGCGTTCACCGCTAGCGCGATGTTCGTCCAGGCGATCACCGTCCCGTCCGAAGAAGCGGCTGTCGTGCTCACGCTGTATTGCAGCGTGTCCAGTTTTGAAACCGGGTCCCTGAAGCCAAGATTATAACTGCGCCCGGAGTTCCTCCACGCCAGGTCCCCGCCTGCCTCGTTATTGACGAAGGACGGCGCGGCGGTGTCCTTTTTGACATAGAAAGGCTGCGAGCCGAAAGTGGCCGGGTTACCGGCGTTGTCATAGACCCTGACAGAGATATAATTCGTTCCGCCTTGAAGCAGGTCCCAGATCCCGGAAGCCAGGCTCCAGTCGGAGGTATACGAACCCGCGTTGATCCCCGTAGTATTATCGCTCCAGTCGGGGGAGAATGGCCCGACGGTCCCGGTATTGGTGGAGGCCCGTATCTGGAATCTGGAAAGTTTCGAGCCGCCGGCGTCGGTGAAATCCACGTTATAGACGGTTCCGGACGAATTCCTCCAGCTATCATCGCCGCTTTGATTGTCGGTAATGAGCGCCGGGGTGGTGTCCTTGAAGATCTTAAAAACATCCGCCAGGGTATTTGTGGCCCCGGCTATATCGTAAACCCTTACTGAGATATAGTTGGTGGTCTCCTCCGACAGAAGGCTGAAAGCCGGGGACGGGAGGCTCCAGTCGGCCGTATATGCGGCCTGGGCTATCGGCGAAGAGCCGATGAGAGTCCAGTTAAACAGATAAGGGCCGGCGCCCTGGTTTGTGGAAGCCCTCACCTCAAAACCGGAAAGCCTGGAACCGCCGATGTCGGTGAAATCTATGTTATAAAGCGTACCTGAAGAATTCCGCCAGACATAATCGCCCACCCCGTTATTGACAACGGAAGGCGCGACGGTATCTTTCAGCACATAGAACGCGTCGTTAAGCACCGTGCCGACCTGCGCCTGGTTGAGAACTTTCACCGAAACATAGTTCGTGGCCCCGGACCACAGCGCGTCGAAAACGGCGTTCGGGAGCTGCCAGTTCTGGGTGTAGGAGCCCGCGCTTATACCTGAAACCGCGTCGGTCCAGTCAATCAGGAAGGGGCCGGCATCCCCGGTTGCCGTCGAAGCCCGCACCTGGATCTTATCAAGCAGGGACGTCCCCTGGGTTGAGGCGTCAATATCGTAAAAGCCGTCGTTAAGGCTGCGCCAGGTATTATCGCCCGCCTGGTTGTCGGTAATCGCCACCGCCTGGGTGTCCTTAAGAATATAAAAAGCGTCGGAGAGCGTAGCGGAGCTTCCGGCATTATCATAAACGCGCACGCTTACATAGTTGGTGCCGCTTTCGAGCAGCGTCCAGAGGCCGGAGGTCAGCGGCCAGCCGGCGGAATATGAAGCCGAATTTATTGCCGTCAATACCGCGGTCCAATCGGCGATCAAAGTCCCGGTCTGCCCCGTGCCTGAGGTTACCTTTACCTCCGCAGTTTTTAACAGCGAGCCCCCGGTGTCGGCGAAGTCCACGTTATAAACCCCGTCGTTTATTCCGCGCCAGACCGCGTCTCCCTGCTGATTATCCGTTATCGCCGGGGCGGTGGTGTCTTTTCTGACCGAAAACACGTTGGCCTGCTGAACGGAATTGGACGCGAAATCGAAGGCGCCGGCCGAGATATAATTTACCCCCTCTTTGAAACCGGCGAAATCTATCCCCCAGTCGGTTGTATAGCTGTTCGAGGAAATAGCCGCCGCGATGTCGGTCCAGGCTTTAATATCGCAGGTCAGGGCCGTGGAAGAACTGGCGCAGTAGCGGACGTTATTAAGTTTTGAACCGCCCGAATCCGCGAAATCCACGTTGTAAATCGCGCCGGGATCGGAGTTTCTCCAGACCAGGTCGTCGGCCTGATTGTCCGCTATGGCCGGGGCGGCCACGTCCTTAAGAACATAAAAAACGTCATTAACCGCTCTTGAACTGCCAAGTCCGTCCCAGACGCGGACCGAGACATAATTTGTGGCCGTTTCCGCCAGCGCGAAGAAATCCACCGGCCAGCCGGCCGCGTATGACGCATAAGCCTGGCCGCTGAAAATGTCCGTCCAGTCTTTAAGAACCGTTCCGGTCTGCCCCAGGCCGGAAGTTATCCTGTACTGGGCGGTGCTGACGCCGATACCCGCGTCCGCGAAGACCACGTTATAAACGGTCCCGGCCGAATTCCTCCAGACGCCGTCTCCCGCCTGGTTGTCGGCGACGGTCGGAGCGGAAGTGTCTTTTCTCAGCGTAAAAGCGTCCACCGCTGTTGACGAGAGATTTACCCTGTCATAAGCCCTGACCGAAACATAATTCAGGCCGTCAACGCACGCGGCGAAATCCAGAGGCCAGTCGGCGGCGTATTGGCCGCTGCCGCCCAGGTTCGCGGCGATCTGCGTCCAATTCTTAAGCGCCGCCCCGCCCAGGGCCGGAGCGCTGTTTATGCGGTATTCCACGGTGGTAAGGCCGGAGGAAAGGTCCTGGAAATCCACGTTGAAGACCGCGCCGGGATCGGCAGGATACCAGGCCGTGGGCGAGGCCTGGTTGTTTATAACGGAAGGACTGGAGATATCCACAAATAACGCGGAGGTGGCGGTGTAGGCGGAATAATTCCCCGCTTTGTCTTTCGCCCTTACTTTCCAGTACAGCTTTCCCTCCTGCAGATTATAAGCCTGAACGGCGGAATTAGCCGGGTTCGAACTGTAGGAAATGTTCTCAAAATACTGGCTTGTCGAGACCGCCAGGAAATATTCCAGGATGCCGGACCTTGTATCCGAAGCGTCGGACCAGTCAAACGCAGAT
>JAJZVJ010000038.1 GCA_021845705.1 bacterium | reverse complement strand
GAACTGCGGTTACGGAGAAAAACTCATTCTTTACTTCTACGGCGAAGCCGCGGAGGAACTACGGGCCGGCGTTGAAAAACACCTGGCCGGGTGCGCGGTTTGCCGCGGGGAGCTGGCCGCGCTTAAGGCCGCGGAGAGCCGCCTTTCAGCGGGCGTTGAACCCTCCGCCGCGGCGGTGGAGGCGGTTATGCTCGCCGCCCGCGAGGCCGTAGCGGGCGGGCGCGGTTTTTCTTTCAACTGGGGAGAGGCGCTCCTTTCAGGCGCGCTGGCTTCCCTTATAGCGGTGGGCTTCTTCTTCTCCAGCCGCGGCAAACCGGCGGACCTGGCCTGGAACAGCGGGCTGGATTCCCGCCTGGATTCCGTGGAGTATTCAATGTACCAGGTGCAGTCGGACATGAATTCTTCCTCGAGCGACTGGGAGTACAAGTACAGCGCGCTGGAAGACGAGAGGCTGCAGGCGGAAGGGCAGGTGTAAGCAAAAGGCGCGGACAGGGTGGAATAAAGGGCGGGCTAAAGATCAAACAACGGAGGGCAGGATGAATAAGAAGATCATGATGTGGGTGGCGGTGATGGCGCTTGTTTCCGGGCCGGCGCTGAGTTCCAGGGCGCAGGAGGGTCCCGGTGGCGACGAAGAAGCCGGAATGAGCCAGGACGGCCCGGGGCGTCCCGAAATGGGGCCCGGCATGGACCGTGAGCAGATGATGAAGTCCAGGAAGATGATGCGCGGCGGCCCCGGGATGGGCGGCCCGGGCTTTATGTCCGAAGAGGATACCATCGCCATTATAAAGAAGAACGACCCCGACTTCGCGAAAAGAGTGGAAGACCTCCGCGGCACGGCGCCCGCGAAGTACAAAATGCTGCTTCAGATGTCCGGCAAGCTGCTAGGGATGGCCAGGATGCAGCAGGAAGAGGGCGTGGAAAAGGACGCGGTGAGGATGATCTCCCTGGAGTTCGACACCAGGGAACTGTCGCTCAGGTACGACAAGGCTTCCGACGCCGATAAAAAGGCCATAAAAGACGCTCTCAGGGGGAAGCTCGGCGAGCTGTTCGACCTTAAGAACAGGGCCCAGGAACTGCGCGTGAAGCATATGGAGAAGGAAATGGCCCGCCTCAGGAAAAACCTGGACAACCGCAAGCTTAACAAGGACAAGATAGTCCAGCAGCGCCTGGATCAGATGACGGGCGAAGGGTACGGCTGGTAAGACCGTAGTCCGCCAATAGCGAATACAGGCAGAAAAGAGGCCCGCGGATTCATCCGCCGGGCCTCTTCTTCTTCCTAATGCTGTCCTGAAAGTATGTTGCTTACCAGGTGGGACGCAACCGGCGCGCCGGCGCCCTGTTGTTCCGGCGGCAGGCCAAGGTTGAAGGAAGCTTTTGTCAGCGCCGCCTTCAGCGCGTCCGGGCCTTTTACTCCGAGGCTTACCGCGAGAGCGGCCAGGCCGGAGATATGCGGCGCCGCCTGCGAGGTCCCGGACTTAAGTGCGAAGGAGTCTCCGGGCGCGGCCGAGTAGATCCTGACGCCGGGGGCTATGAAATCTATCTCCGGGCCGCGGCAGGAAAAAGCCGTTATCTTGTTGGAGAAATCCATCGCGGCCACCGCCACGGAGTCCTCGAAAGCCGCCGGATAGTCCACCGCTCCGCCTTCATTGCCGGCCGCGCAGACCACAAAAATGCCGGCCGCCCTGGCCGCCTTCACGGCCCTGCCCTGCGCCTCCGAGTATTTAGCGGAGCCCAGGCTCATATTGATTATGTCCACCTTTTGCCGTACCGCCCAGCCTATGCCGTCAAGTATATCCGAAACCTTGCCGGTGCCGCTGCTGTTCAGGACTTTGACCGGCAATACGGTCGCCTCCGGCGCGACGCCGACCATGCCGCTCCAGTTGCGCGCGCCGGCGATTATTCCCGCCACATGCGTGCCGTGGCCTTCGTCGTCGTACGGCGCGCTTCCGGGGGCAAGCACATTGTAGCCGGCGGCGCAGTTGGGCGCCAGGTCCGGGTGGGCGCAGTCCACGCCCGTATCCAGCACCGCCACGCGCGCGCCTTTCCCCATTGTGCTGGCCCAGGCCTGCGGAACCCGCAGCTTGGCGACGCTCCAGGGCATATGGTCTATTTTGCCTTCAACGCTGACAGTGGAGAAGTAAACAGGAGCTATGGGGGCCGGCGGGGTTGAAACTGACGGCGGCTGAGCGGTCCGCGGTACGCCGTCTTTTATCTCCCGCGCCGAAAGCGCGGCGGCTTCGGCGAAAGAGCTCTCTTCCGAACTAAGCCAGTAAATTTCCTCGTCGTCTTCGGCCGCCGCCACCCCGGGCGCGCGGGCTATGTCAGCGGTCCTGGTATTGCCGGGAAAGTCGGCCAGTACGGCGTTTATAAAAGGGAATTGTTTTACCTGTTTCCCGCCCCGGCTGTCTATAAAGCGCGCCTGCGCCGCAGCGTCCATAGCGGGGCTGAAGGTTATTATCTTCTGAACCGCGAACGCGGGCGAGGCCAGCAGGGCCAGCAATACAGCCAGAGTCTTCATCGGATATTAATGATTCTACCAAATAAAGGGGACAGGCTGCTTTTTCCGGCCGGTTTTCCCCTATGAGAAAAAAGCAGCCTGTCCCCTTTTATTTGCTAGAATTGTCCGGGAGGGCGGTTTAAGTTTTGCATGTTCATACCTTTTCCCTGGAACCTTCCGGTAACCCTCGCGGCCAACGCGCTGGAATTCTTCCTGCTCGGTACCTGGTTCTTTTACCTCGCGCTCAGCCTGCGCGGTTTTTTCTCCAAATCTCCGAACCCGGGGAACGCGTTCCCTCTCCGGCGCTTCGCCATCCTGCTGCCCGCCCACAACGAGGAAAATGTCATCCCGATGGCCCTCGACAGCCTGAAGAAAATTGACTATCCCGCCGGGCTGCGCGACCTTTACGTGGTGGCCGACCATTGCACCGACGCCACCGCCGCCATAGCGCGCGGCGCGGGCGCCAAAGTTATAGAGTACGGCGGGGAGCAGGCGGCAGGCAAGGGCCACGCCATCTGCCGGGCCACGAAAGAAATAATCGCGCTCGGCCTCTATGACGCGATCTGCTTCTTCGACGCCGACTCCCTGGCCCACCCCGGGTTTTTAATGGCCATGAGCACGCATCTGAACCGGGGCGAGACCGCCATCCAGGGCAATGAGATCCCCAAGAACCCGCGCACGAACTGGCTGACAAAGACCTTGTTCGTCAGCCAGGTGATCTTTAATAATTTCTACCAGTACCCCAAGCATTCCTTCGGCTTTTCCGCCACGCTGCACGGCAAAGGCATGTGTTTTACCACTGAGCTGATGAAAGATTTTCCCTGGGACGGAAACTGCCTCACCGAGGATATAGAGCTGCAGATGCGGCTGGTCCGGGCCGGCGTGCGCGTCTACTTCGCCCCGGACGCCGTAGTTTACGACGAGGTCCCTTCCGATATCCGGGAACATTTCCACCGGTCGGTGCGCTGGGCCGTGGGCGCGCTGGAAACCGCGCGCAAACACGTTTACGGCTTATGGGTGCGGGCGATCCGGTACCTGGATTACCGCGCTTTCGAGACGGCGCTGCGCCTGACGCAGACTTACAGGTTCCTGCTCGCGGCCTGTATGACCGCGCTGCTGTTCGTTAACAAGGGGCATTTTAATTTCCTGGTCTGGATCTTCGACCACCCGCACGGGGCGCGGCTGACCTTCAAACTGCTGAACTGGATACCCCTGGCGCTCTATCCGACCGCGGCGCTCCTGATAGACGGGACCCCGCTCGGCTACGCCGTCTATTACCTGGTGATGATCCTGATGAGCTTTGTGATGGTGATCCCTATCTATATAGGCGCCCTGCGATTAAAGAAACGCAGGCGCTGGCACCGTACGGAGCATACCAGCCTGGTCTCCATAGCGGAAATAGTGGGGGATAAAACTTAAAGCGGCGCCCCCGAATAAAAGAACCCCGTCCGGTTTTCGCGGACGGGGTTCTTTATCGGGCGGGCAGCGGTCAGCGGACCAGCTTGAGCGCGTCCACAAGGCCCGCGCCCTGGTCGGTCGGCTTCAGGCCGGGCAGCGGCGTGGCCGCTGCTTTAAGGGCCGCCCTGACGGCGTCGGGGCTGTCGGCTCCTGCCGCTATCGCAAGCGCGGCCAGGCCGGCTACGTGCGGGGAGGCCATGGAGGTTCCCGACATGGTGGTGTAGCCGCCGCCTTTATAGGAGGAATAAATATCTACGCCGGGGGCTATCACGGCTATTTCGGGGCCCCTGGAGGAGAAGTAGGCGAGCTTATCCGCCGAGTTGGAGGCGGAAACGGCTATCGCCTGGGGGTACTTTGCCGGGTAATTCACCGGGCCTGAATCGTTGCCGGCCGCGCAGACCACGGTGACGCCGGCCTGGTTGGCCTTTATCATCACCTGCTTAAGCGCTTCGGTGCCGGAGCCGCCGCCCAGGCTCATGTTGATGACGTTCATGTGGTTCATTATGGCCCATTCTATGCCGGCCACTATCCAGGAATACTGGCCCGAGCCGTTCTTGTCCAGGACTTTGACCGCGTACAGGTCGGCTTTGGGGGCCACGCCCGCCACGCCGTTCATGTCGCGCACGGCGCCGATGGTCCCGGAGACGTGGGTCCCGTGGCCATGGTCGTCCATGGGCGAAGCGGTGGAAATAATGGCGTTGTAGCCGCCCTTGTAGTTGGGGGCCAGGTCGGGATGGGTGTAGTCCATGCCGGTGTCGACGATGGCGACTTTAACGCCCTGTCCGGCGGTATGATCCCAGGCGGCGGGAGCCTTCACGCGCTTTACGCCCCAGGGGATCTCCGCGTCCGCGGGGTCCGCGGCGGGCCGGATATCTGAAAATACGGGCGCTTCCCAGCCTTCGCCTGTCCGGATCATTTTAAGCGCGTTTTCAACGGAAGGGAGGGGGACCGCGTTCATTGAGGCGGGGGCGGCTTCTATCCAGCGGATGTAGCTGTCTTCCGCCACGTCGGTAACGCCTTTTATGGAATAGATGCTGGCGTCTTTTACATCATCCGGGAAAACCGCCACCATGGCGTCTATCACGGTGAATTTGCGGGTTACTTTTCCGCCCGCGTTTTCAATATTTTTTTCCAGCGCGCTGCCGCGGTAGGCGTGTTCGAAGCTTATTATCTTCTGGGAAGCCTGCGCGCTGACGGCCGCGGCCAGTATTATGCCGGCGAATAACGCTGTTGATCTCTTCATTCTCCCTCCTGCTTGCCCGTATTAAGGTGTAGGCCTTTGGACCTGAACCCAATATAGGACTTTTGTTTGATTATTGTCAACAGTTGTTTTATATCAAACAGACATGCAGGCAGCGCCGCTCCGCACGCGGCCCGCGGGGGGGAGGATCGCGTCAAAATTTCCGGATCTTGCTGGTGTCGAACTTACCCACCAGGCCGGATACGTCGGGGTTGGTCAGGAGCATGTTCATGGTCTGGGGGTTTTGCATGGCCAGCGTCATAAGCTGGGGGTTAGAGTTTATCAGATCGCCCAGGGCCTGCGGGTCTTTCATCAGGGCCTGCGCGGCCGGGGTGTTAAGCAGGGCGCTTACTATGGAACTGGAGGCGACCGCGCTGACCACGGCGGGGTTGTTCAGGGCCGCTTTAACTATGGGGTTGTTAATGAAATTTGTCGGCCCGTCGCCTTTAAGGTAGTTGGCCAGGCCCTGCGGGCTCCCCATGGCCGCTTTTACCGTGCCCCTGGACATGAAACCGTCCACTACGTATTTGTTATTAAGAAGCGCTCCCACGGCCTTGGGACTCCCCATTACTTTGCCCACCGCGTAGGAGAGGTAGCCGGTCTGGCGGCCAAGCCCCATCTGCTCCTTGGCGCGCGTATCGTTGGATTCCAGCGCCGCCTGGTTGCCGGACCTGCCGTTTCCCTGCCCGGCCTGGCCCCGGCCGTCTCCCGCCCCGCGACGGTCCTGTGCGTTGCGCGCGGCGGCAGCCCTTTCCGCTTCCGCCGCCGCCTGCCGGCCGGGCCCGTCGCCCGGGAGGCTGCCGGGTTCCGCCCCGTCCTCGCGGTAGCGTACGTTATAGCCGTTGTCGGTAAGATCGGGGTTGTAATTCTTATTCTTGTGCTTTTTTATTTCGCCTTCGGAGGTGTTAAAAGCGTTATATTCGTCCTTCGAAAGGTCAACGTCGCTGGAATTTATCTTCATGGTCCACTTTACCAGCGGTATGGCCAGTATTATGTAGACCGGGGTAAGGTAAATCCAGATCTTCCAACCGGACTTTTTCTGCTCATCCATGAGTATAATATAACACCGAAAAAGGCATAAGTCAACCGCCCCTCTTGCCATACGTTCCCATCATTTGTAATATTATCGATATCCATGGCCGGCTCCGCGTTGCCGGCTGGATTTCTATTGCCGGCCGCGGCAGGTTGTTCGGGCATATCCGCACCGTGTTTCGCGTTGATTCTCGATAGGAGGAAACTATGAAAAAAATCGTTATATTCGCGCTGCTTGCCATACCGGCGGCCGCCTATTGCCAGGGCTCCAGAGACTCCGGCCTGGACGGGGCCGGGCTTAGCGCGGCGAACGCCGTGGATTCCCTTGAGCCGGTGCAGCGGCCGGACTCCCAGCGGATAATGTCGGAACTTTCCACCGTTCTGCGCCTCAGTTCTAAGCAGGAAGAACGGATAACGTCCGCCGTAAAGAAGAAGACCGCCGAGTTCGACAAGCTGATGAAGGAATACGACAAGAACTCCGCCGAAGAGAAGAAATGGCGCTACAAGATGAACTCCAACCGCCACGACATGCTGAAGCTGAACCGGGAGCTGCCGGACGCCATCCGCGACCTGCTGGACGACGAGCAGCGCCAGAGCTACGACGAAATGCTGCAAGCCGCCAGGAAACCGCCGGAAGCGGAGCTGGCCAAGCCCGCGGCGGACGAAAACACGCCGAAGCCCGTAAAGAAGAAGCGCCTGATCAGGCGCCGGAAAGTTTCACTCGCCGCTCCCGATGAGGAAGATCCCGGCCAGGTCATGGTGGACAAGGACGCCGCCCGGCCCGGGGTTAAAAAGAAACGGATATTAAGAAAGAAGCCGGCCCCGGCCGCCGCGGAAGAGGCTGCCGGCGCCCTGCCCACGGGCCAGGAAGCCGCCCCCGCCGAGGAAGACGCCGGCTCATACCCGTAAGTAAGCCGCGGGATTTGACTGAAATTTGAACTTTTTTTGACCTCCCCTTGCTTTTTTGCAGGTAGAGTATTTATAATAGTCAGGAAGCAAAAAGGGAGATACAATGCCAGTCGTCTCAATGTTCTACGGGATCATCATCCGCATGTTCCATTTTGACAGGGACAAACATAAATCTCCGCATATCCATGCCCAGTACGGCGAACAGAATGCGGTGATCGCTATCCCCAGCGGGCATGTCCTGACCGGAAGTCTTAAGCCCGCGAAATTAAAGCTGGTCCAGGCATGGATCGAAATTCATAAAGACGATCTGATGGCCGACTGGAAACTGGCCGTTGAAGGCCAGAAGGTCTTCAAGATCCAGCCGTTGAGGTGAGGAAATGACCCCGCAAATCGCAAAAGTAGATGTAATGCCTGGATATAAACTCTGTGTTAGCTTCGACAACGGCGAAGCCAGATTGTTTAATTTAAAGCCTTACCTGACCAAGGGAGTTTTTAAGGAACTCCAGAAAGAGTCTTACCTGAAAAAGGTCCGCATTATCACCGGCGGTGTGGAATGGCCACATGAGCAGGACCTTAGCGCGGACACGTTGTATTACCGGGGGCTCTCTCTTGGAAAGAGCTGCCGTGGCCGGAGAAAACCGGACCGAAAACCAGGCGCTTTTTGATATCGCTTCGTTATCCGCGACAAAATTGTGTTTCACAGGGAGGGTGTTATGCCGGCCAACGATGTGATGCTGCGGCTTAGGGGTTCAGAATACGAACAGCTTCTTAAAACGGTTTACCTGGGGAACTGGCTGCTGGCAAGCTGGCAGCCGGGACGGGACAGGGATATTGAAAAACTTGAGAGCAAGATATTTTCATACGCCTCTTCCGCCGGGCTGGGAAAATACGCCGATTACGACCGGGAAACGGAAATGTTTTCTCCCGCGGACGCCCTGCACGAGATGCCGGAAATAAATGCGGCCATTTCCGATTATGACGACGAAACCTTCTGGCAGGAATTGTCGGACCGGCTCGCGGCGCGCGAACTGGCGGACAAAGCGGCCGGGCTTGAAGGAAAAGAGCGGTTCGCCGCGCTTTGGGACGCAGCAGACCGTTACGAATACGAATTCGAGGAGAACGGAATAGAGGACGTCTTCGTCGTGAAAAACCCCCTCTTGAAAGCGCTCCTCCGCGTGCTGCCGGGCCGGCTGGCCGGCAGGCCATTAGAAGACGACGGCGGTGACGAAACCTGCCTCAGCCCCGAATGTATGGCGAAACTCGCCGCCGGCACCTCTGCCGAACTGAAAACCCCGCACTGCCGCCCCCACGGCGAAAAATAGATGGATAAGTCCGGGCAGGTGATGGTGGACAAGGACGCCGCGGCCAGGCCCGGAGCCAGAAAGAAACGGATTTAAGAAAGAAGCCGCCCCCGCCGGGGAAGACGCCGGCTCACCCGTAAGTAAGCCGCGGGATTTGACTGAAATTTGAACTTTTTTTGACCTCCCCTTGCTTTTACGGTGTTATGCTATTTATAATGAGGCGAGAGCGGTAGCTTTTTCAGAGTTATGAAATATGCGATGAAGAACCGGATCTTTTCCGGAATTCGTGGTTTATGGCCGGCGGATCCGGCGCGTACGCGCGCCGGAGTGACCCTTATCGAGCTTATGGTGGCGACTGCGATCCTCATAGTGGGGATCGCCGGCCTTGTGCAGTCCTTCCAGTTCATACAAAAAGCCATCCAGGGTTCCAAGAACAGGACGCTCGCCTCCAACCTGGCTCAGGAAAAGATGCAGATCCTCAAACAACTCCCTTATTACCAAATCCTTGTTACTACCGATCCGGCGCACAACACCACCGATTTCGCCCCCGGGTCGGTGGATTATGATACCGGCTATTTCCCCCCTGAAACCGTGACCGAGGCGGGAGTTGCGTATACCCGCTATACCCTTATACAGGTGGCGAGGGAGGATTCCGGCACGCTGATACAACTGTCTCCCTCCACCCCCGATACGGGGTTGAAACTTATAACCATAACCGTGGTGTGGGGTATCGGCGGTTCCAAGCGGAAAATATCCTTGCTCAGCGTCGTCGCTAATCCGGACACCGTGATGAGCAATTCCACCTTTAACGGCACGGTGGGGGATTCTGTTTCCGGCGCTCCGTTATACGGGGCCTTGGTGAACGTGGCGGAGAATATGGGCTGGCGCGACAGCACAGATGCTTCGGGGGACTATAGTATAGGTCTTTCGATGGGGAACTATACAATGGTCGTGTCGGCCCCGGGGTATTACACGCAGTACAGGAGCGTTTCCATAACGGCCAACCAGACGCAGACGCAGGATTTCAGCCTGGTTAAGATAGCCACCGGCTCCGTCAGCGGGGCGGTCTGGCTGCGCGACCATCTGGTGATAAGCCAGGTGGTCGGCAGTACGGTAAGCGCGGGCTATGACCAGGAATATGTGGAGGTGTATAATCCCACCACCTATACCTGGCTGATGAACGGCGCCGTCGGGCTTAAGTTCCAGCGCCCGGTGGACGCCTCCGCCAGGACCATAGCGGTAACCTATAACACGGCTTATCTGCCCAGCGGCGGGTATTACCTGTTCGCCAATGCCGGTACGGTAACGGCCGGCGGGGTTTCCGCGAACGCGGACGCGGTGTGGGACGACGGCAACTCCGTAGCCGATTTTCCGTACTTCGGGACGCAGAAGAACATAATCCCGACGTCCAACCAGAGCAACGAGGGCGGCGGGGCGCTGGAACTGTACAAGGTCCAGGACGGGACCGCGCTTGACAGCGTGGGCTGGAACCGCAACAGCGGCGGGCAGGCCGCGCCTTTTTATGAGACCGCGGGCATAGACCAGAATATAGGCCTTGAGGCCGGAGAACAGTATGTCCGCTACGCCAGCACGGCCGGGCTCAGTCCGATATGGGGCCCCGCTTACGATGCCAATAACAACAATAACGATTTTTACGACGCCGCGGCCATCGCCTATCCGCCGCACAACTCCCTTTCTTCCGCGATAACCGTTTCCGGTACCCCGGCCGCCGGCGCGGTGGTGACGGCTTCCGACGGCGTTTCTTCCTCCACCACGGCCTGGCTGACCGCCGGCTCCAGGCCGTACTCCGCGTTCACGCTGGTGGACGTGGCCACGGGCACCTGGATGGTTATAATCTCCAGCGGCATGTACTCCCTTGAAAACGATACCGTTCCCATTCCGTCTTACGGGGCCGTGTACACCTTTCCCAGTTCTTCCACGTACCTCTCGCAGCTCACGGGTAACGCCGTAATTACAGGCCATGTGACCAACGTGCTGGGGCAGCCGATAACTTCCCCGTCCCTGATAAAAGTTACGTCCAACGGGGCCGGCCAGGACGCCTACGCGTCGGCGTCAAGCGGCAGGTACACGCTGCTGGTCAGTACCGGCCTCGTTGATATAACCGCAAACCCGGCCAATGCGAACTCCAATTACGTTTCCATCTCTTCCGTTTCCATCCCGGTTGAACTGGGGCAGCTGTATTCAGGGGTGGATTTTGTGCTTTACCAGGGCGCGCGTATCTCCGGATTCGTGACCAGGGACGGCATAAATCCGCTGCCCGGGGTGGTGGTGTCCATAGCCGATCCCAGCGGCAACTCCATGGACCAGCAGGTTTCCGACGCGAGCGGGCGGTTCACCAGCCTGAACATCAGCACCGGGGTCTACGGGGTGGAGCCCGCCCTCAGTTCCTTCGAGAATTCCTCCCCCAGCTCGCAGACGGTGACGCTGGCCTCCGCCGGCAGCACGGTGTTCTCCGCGACCTTCACCGTGGCCGGGGCCATGGGCCATATAACCGGCAGCGTCAGTTCCGGCGGAGCCCCCATAAAGACCGGGGTGCTTATAGTCGTGACCACCTCGCTGCTTGCCGGTTCGCCTCCGGCGGTGCCCAATTTCAGCACGGCCACGCTCAACGGGGCGCCGTTCTTCGTAACCTCCAGCGGGGAGGACGGCAATTACAGCCTGGATGTTTCGCAAAGTACCGCTCCCCAATATAATGTTTACGCCTATTATCCCACGCCCTCCGGCGGCTCGGCCAGCATGGTCTAAGAT
>JAJZVJ010000037.1 GCA_021845705.1 bacterium | reverse complement strand
CCCTCCCATGTGCCCGTTCAAACCCGAGTCAAGGCAGGGGTAATTTTATACAATTGCTTTAACCATGACCTACAAAGCGAACATCCTGGTGGTGGACGACGAGCCGCAGATAGCGGAAATGATCTCGGCCTCTCTTCAAGCCCACGGTTACTCGGTAACGGTAGCCTACGACGGAGAGCAGGGGGTAAGGCAAGTCGGCTCCGAGAAGTTCGACTTGGTCATAACCGATATACAGATGCCGGGCATGGACGGCATTACCGCCCTGGGCGAGATGAAGAAACTCGACCCCGGCATAGAGGTTATTATAGCCACCGGCCACGGCACCATGAGCACGGCCATCCAGAGCCTGCGCAAGGGCGCCTTCGACTACCTGCATAAGCCCTTTGAAATAAAGGACCTCCTGGCCGTGGTCGGGAAGGCCCTTGAGAAACGCAAGTTCAACGATATCACCAAGGCCATTTTTTCCACCATAAAGCCCGAAGAACTCCTGCGGATCACCCTGGACTCGGTGACCAGCATCCTGAAAGCCGAGGAATCGCTGCTGGCACTGCCGGACAAGGAAGGGCGCCTGAGGGTGGCGGTATCCGAAGGCCTGGAGGACGAGGCGCGCCTGAACTCAAGGCTGGAGCTCTGCGGCAGGATATTGCCCCGCCTGCACGGCGAAACCAAGTCCGTCCTCCTGGTGGACGCCCCCTCTAAAGACAAAGCCTTCTCCGACATCCGCGGCATAGACGGCATCAAGTTCGCGCTCTTCCTGCCGCTCATGGAAGAGAACAAGCCCGCCGGGCTGATAAACCTGAACCGCACCGAGGAAGGAGAGTACTTCACGGAGGACGACCTGCAACGGGCGAAGCTTTTCGGCTCGCTGGTGAACCTGGCGCTGAGGAACTCCAACCTCTACCGCCAGCTGCAGGAGACCCAGTCGCAGCTTATTCAGGCGGAGAAGATGTCCGCGCTGGGGCAGTTGGCCGGCGGCCTCGCGCACGAGATAAACAACCCTCTCTCCGGCATACTGGGCCTCACCCAGCTGGTGCTGGAGAACACCAAACCGGACAGCCAGAACTTTACGGACCTTAAAGACATAGAGAAAGCCGTTTACCGGTGCAAAAAGATCATAGTCTCCCTGCTGTCTTTCGCCCGGCAGGAAAAGACCCGCGTCGAACCCGTAAGCGTCAACGAGATCATAGAGGAAACACTTACGCTTTGCGCGAGGCAGATGGAGCTGAAGAACGTGCGGATAACGAAAGTCTTCGCTGATGGCCTGCCGATGATAAACGGCGACTACCAGCAGCTGATGCAGGTTTTCCTTAACCTGTTCACCAACGCGCGCGACGCCATGCCCGAGGGCGGGGAACTTACCGTGGAAACCAGCCTTCTCAAGAGCCCGGCGGGCGGGGAGCTTGTGATGACCGCCATCTCCGATACCGGGACCGGGATAAAGCCGGAAATACTTAACCGGGTCTTCGACCCTTTCTTCACCACCAAACCGGTAGGCAAAGGCACCGGCCTGGGCCTTTCCGTCTGCCTGGGGATCATAAACAGGCATAACGGGACCATCAGGGCCCATAGCCGCCCCGGCGGCGGCTCCACTTTCACCATAAGCCTGCCGGTCTGACCTTATGCTCAAAAGACTGCTCATAGTGGACGACGAAGACCTGGTGAGGAATTACGTGCGGCGGGCGCTGGCCAGCCGCGGCTGGGAGATCAGCGAGGCCGCCAACGGGGCCGCCGCGCTCGAGCTCCTGGCGCAAAAGGATTTTGACGCGCTGATCTGCGACCTGAAGATGCCTGATATGCGCGGGGAAGAGGTGATAAAAAAAGTCCGCTCCCTGATCCCCGCGATGAAGATCATTGCTATCACGGGCTCGGTCTCCAATATATCCACCCCGCTGGTCCCGGGGGTAGAACTGGAAGGCTTCCTGATAAAACCTTTCGGTATCGACGAAATAAGGGACCTGCTGAAAAAGATATTTAAAGATTTACCCCGCCCGTAGTCTCAATGAAGGCCGCATTCGTCCGAAATTTTTCCCTCTTCTTCCATAACGGCTATCACGGCGTTCATTTCCGGCACCGAAAGCCTCGGGGGTTCCGGCGCGTGGTGAAATGAATAGAGCATGGCATAGAATTTTTTTCTCTCGGCCGGGTCCTTTATCTCCCCTCCGGGATTGCGCGTAAGCTTAGCGCTGTTAAAGTCCGGCGCCCGCATCTGCAGCGCCCAATACTTGGCCTTAGCCTCAAGCGCGGCGGACTGCATGGAGGCCAGGCGGGTCCGGCGCGCGTTGCAGCCGTCGGTGTTAAGGCTGACGGGGGCGTCGCGAAAACTAGAAAGTTCCGGCTTCACTTCCGGCCTCATCTCCTCCTCGTCGTCGCCGAACATGGCCGCCACGGATCGCAGGTCCGGGACTTCGAAATTAAAATCGTCCCTTTCCGGCATGATCTCCCACTGCCGCTCGGTCTGCCCCTCCACGGTATGCAGCACCGCGCCGGTGACCGGGTCTATCATTTTAGCTATTATCTTCAGGCGGTCTTTCGTGCCGAAGATGGTCCCTACTATTATCGCGTTGCTCGTGTCTATCTTCTGCTTGCCCCCGTCCTCCCCCTCTTCCGCCACGCCGGAAGCCGACAGCCTTCTTTCCTCCAGCACCTTGTCCAGCTGGGAGCGCTCGAGCAGGTTCACCTTCCCGGAAGCCACCAGGCAGGAAAGCAGCTTCTCGGAAAAATATTCGCTCTCCTCGCGGGAGGTCCTGGCCCTGCGGGAAAAGCCTATAACGGCCACGTTCTTTACGTTTTTAGCTACGGAATATTTGGCAAAGTCGTTGGCCATTTTTTTATAAACGTCCTCGGCGGCGGAAAGGGGAGGGGCGCTTATAAGCAGCGCGAAGGCGGCTGTGAAGGCCAGTTTTGCGGCGGATCTTATAGTTTTCATAACCCCCCCTTTCCACATCAATACTGTATCAGGGGAAGTTACGGTAAAAGCCAAAAAATAATCAAATCCTGGTCAAATCCGGGCCGGGCGGCGCGGGGTTTGCCCTGTAGCCGCTTTGGGGAGGGGGACCCAGACCCGGATTCCCAGTTATTCGAATTTATAGCCGTGGCCGGTCACGCTGGTTATGTGCGCGCCTATCTCGCGGCCCAGCTTCTTGCGGAGCGAGGAAACATGCACCCCCACGGTATGCGGGTCGTTGTAGCTGGCGGGGTCGTAGCCCCACACCGTCTCAAGCAGGTAGGGGATCTCCAGCAAGCGGCCCTCTTCGGTTATCAGCACCATAAGAAGGTCGAATTCTTTGCGGGTAAGGTTCACTACCTCGCCCTTGATAGTAACGGTCCGGCCGGAAGGGTCTATGGTCATGCCGAGCTTTTTTATCTTCTCGGTCTTCTCCACCACTCCCTCGTAGCGCTTCATGACGGCCTTCAGCTTGGCCAGCAGGACCGGGAAGGAAAAAGGCTTAAGGATATAATCGTCCGCCCCCTTGTTGTAACCGGCCAGGATATCCTCCTCGCTGACCTTGCTGCCCGATATGATGATAACGGGAACACCGGCAAAGCCTTCCGTCTCTTTGATCACGCGGCAAAGGGTGAATCCGTCCAGCCCCTTCATCTGCGCGTCCGTTATAACCAGGTCGGGCCTTGACTCGTGCGCCAGAGCCACGGCCTCGGCGCCGTTGACGGCGGCCGCCACATTAAAGCCGCGCTGCTCAAGGTAGCGCCTGGTGGAATTAAGCACCAGCTTGTCGTCGTCGACCAGCAATATTTTTTTAAACATATTTAGCCGCCATGGGAACATCGTCCGTCCAGACCGCCTTAACGCCCAGCTCCGCCAGGCGGCGCACATCGCGCGGATGGTTGGCAATGCCCGCGGAGATCTCTACCCCTGCCAGGGCCGCTTCTTCCGCCTGTTTCTTAAGATCAAAGACTGAGGCGCCGAGATAAAAATACTGTTTCGCCAGCGGCCAGTCCAGCCAGCCGGCGCACACTTTACCGGCCCCGCATTCCTCGGCCGTCCCGAGCAGGCCCGAAGCGGACAGCGGCATTACCGCGAGCCCCACCTCCGGCACGGCGGCCCGGGCCGCGGCCAGCAGGCGGCGCCTGTGGGAGTATGTCAGCAGGAAAGCGCGCCGCTGCACCCCCGCCTTTTCCAGCTGCAGGGCGAGATCGGCGGCGTCGGATACTTTTTTGAACGCCATCTCGAAATAGAATTCCTTCAGCGGGCTCAAGATCATCAGGTTAAGAATATCGTCCAGGTGCGCTATGGGCTCGCTTCCGAGCACGCGAAGGTTCTTCAAATGCGCCCACGCGGTCTCCGAGACCTTCCAGTCGCGCCCGCAAACCCTGCCCGTGCCCGCGTCGTGGAAGGCCACGAACTGCCCGTCCGCCGTGCGCCGGATATCGCATTCCACGGCGTCGGCGCCGTCGGAAAAAGCGGTTTTGAAGGCGGCCAGGGTATTCTCCGGGGCTTTAAGCATGCCCCCCCTGTGCGCGTAGATGGAAACTTGGCCCATAAAATTATTCTAGTAAATCTTAAGCTGAAAAAAACGGCGCCTTCCTGGCGCCGCCGGTTCACGGTACACTCGCGGGAAAAGCGCCTACGTTGCGCCGGTAATGAAATACCAGATAAGCAGGGCTATTATAAGCGAAAGCAGTTTGATCTGCCAGTTGCGCGAAATTATCTCGGGGATGGTCATATCAAGCCTGTGGCGGCGTGGCCGCGTGCGCCTGCGGTTCCTGGGCGGGCGCGTGCGGCGGCCCCTGCCTGGCCGCCTTTCTAAGCAGCGTCTTCTCGGCCTTTGAGCGGTACAGCTGGTACAGCATGGCTTCCAGGTTTTTGGGGTCCACGGCCTGCTGCAGTTTGCCGTTCCTGGCTACCGACAGAGTGCCGGTCTCTTCTGAAACTATGATTATGATGGCGTCCGTCACTTCGCTCAGGCCCAGCGCCGCGCGGTGCCGCATCCCGAGTATCTTTGAAAGCTCTTTCTGCTCCGTAAGCGGCAGTATGCAGCCGGCGGCCACCAGCCTGTTGTTGGAGATGACGGCGGCGCCGTCATGGAGCATGGTGTTCTCGTGGAAGACGGTAAGCAGTATTTCCTTGGAGACCTCTCCGTTCACCCTGACCCCGGTATCTACGATGTCGCGCAGCGCCATATCCTGCTCAAGCACTATCAGCATGCCCATTTTATCCGCCGAAGCGGAACGCAGCGCCTCCATCATTTCCCCGATAAAGCGGTACTCCTGCGACACCATCATCCGGCCCAGCGGATTGGACCCGATATTAGCCAGGGCGAAGCGTATCTCCGGCTGGAACACCACTATAAGCAGGAAGATCCCGGCCAGCCAGAACTGCTGCATCAGCCACACCGTGGCCGCGAGGGAGAGGGATTTAGCCACGGCCGTTACCACGGCAAGGATAAAGACGCCCCAGATAACCTGCATGGCGCGCGTGCCTTTAAGCAGCAGGATAAGACGGTATACGATGTAGTATACCGCCGCGATATCGGCAATGTCTTTTACGTACTGCAGGTACATCCGTTATCTCCCGTGGCTTTCAGGCGGCTTTGGCGGCGGCCATAAGCGAGTCTATCTCGGCCGCGTCTATCACTTCGTTCTCGATAAGGCGGTTCGCTATGGCGTCCAGCGCCTTGCGGTTGCCGGTAAGGGCGGCCTTGGCTTTCATATAGGAATCGCTGATGATGCGCTTTATTTCCTCGTCCACCAAACGGGCGGTTTCGTTGGAGTACCCGGCCTGGCGCACGATATCCCGGCCCAGGAACACTTCCGACTCGTCCTTTTTAAGGGAGATCAGCCCTATCTTTTCGCTCATGCCGAATTCCATCACCATCTTCTGCGCGTAACTGGTCACCTTGGCCAGGTCGTCGTGCGCCCCGGTGGTTATCTCGCCGATGGCTATCTCTTCGGCGGCGCGGCCGCCCAGCAGCACGCACAGCCTGTTCAGGATCTCGGTCCTGGAGGTCAGGTACTTGTCCTCCAGCGGCATCTGCATGGTATAACCCAGGGCGGGCCCGCGCGGGATTATGGTCACCTTATGCACGGGGTCGCAGCCGGGGAGGGTCTTCGCCACCAGCGTGTGGCCGGCCTCGTGGTAAGCCACCACTTTCTTCTCGCTCTCCGAAATTATCCTGGACTTGCGCTGCGGGCCGGCTATCATCTTTTCTATCCCTTCCTCAAGGTCCTTCAGGTCCACCGATTTCTGCTCTTTCTTGGCGGCGAGGATAGCGCCTTCGTTCACTATATTCGCAAGGTCGGCGCCCACGAAACCCGGGGTGTGCCTGGCGATCACGGAAAGGTCCGTATCGGGGGTCATCTTTATCTTTTTGGCGTGCACGGTAAGTATTTCAAGGCGGCCTTTTATATCCGGCACCGGCACGTTTATGCGCCGGTCGAAACGGCCGGGACGCAGCAGCGCGGAATCCAGCACGTCGGGCCGGTTGGTGGCGCCTATCAGGATTATGCCTTCCTTGGACTCGAAACCGTCCAACTCCACCAGCATCTGGTTCAGCGTCTGCTCGCGCTCGTCGTGCCCGCCGCCTATGCCGGCGAAGCGCGAACGGCCGACGGCGTCGAGCTCGTCGAGAAAAATTATGGCGGGGGCGCTTTTCTTGGCGCGCTCGAAAAGATCGCGCACGCGGCTGGCTCCCACGCCCACGAACATCTCAACGAATTCGGAACCGGAAGCGGTGAAGAAAGGCACCCCGGCCTCGCCCGCCACGGCCCGCGCCAGCAGGGTCTTGCCCGTGCCCGGAGGGCCGTAGAGAAGCACGCCCTTGGGCAGTTCGCCTCCCAGCACCTGGTATTTCTTCGGGTTCTTCAGATAATCGACTATATCCCGGAGCTCTTCCTTGGTCTCCTCGCAGCCCGCCACGTCCTTGAACGTGACTTTCTGTTTTTTAAGGTCCTGCTGCTTGGCCTTGGATTTGCCGAAGGACATGGCCTGTTTGCCGCCCATCTGCGCCTGCCGCATGAAAAGGAACCACCAGATAAAGACGAAAAGGACTATCCAGCCGATGTTGAGGATGAGCCCGGCTATCCAGCCGCGGTCGGCCTCGGCCTGGAAATCGCTGACCCCGGCGGCTTCCATGTCCTCTATCAGCTTGGGGTCGGACATGGGGATGGTCTTAAAATGTACGGTCTTGTCCCCCTCTTTCAGGTCGCCTTTTATCAGGTCCTGGCGCACGCTCACCTTGGTTATCTGCTTGTCGCGCAGCTTGGCCTTGAACTCCGAGTAGGGGATCTGCTTCTCCTGCTCCACGTTCTTGACGTTCTGGTAAACCGCCACGAACAGCGTGAAAGCCAGGAGCCAGAACAAAAGCTGCCTTAAATTTTTTTTCAACGGCATATTTTCTTTCCTTCTATTGCTGACGCGTTAAGCACGCCTACGTACGGGAGGTTGCGGTATATCCCGTTATAGTCCAGCCCGTAGCCTACCACGAATTTGTCGGCTATCGTGAACCCGGTATATTTTATGGGCACGTTCGCTTTGCGCCTGCTGGGCTTGTCCAGCAGCGTGCAGATCTCCAGCGACCTGGGCCGGCGGGTCTTCAGGTTCTGCAGCATGTATTCCATGGTCAGACCGGAATCCACGATATCCTCGACTATCAGGACGTCGCAGTCCTCTATGCTCTCCTTAAGGTCCAGCAGGATGCGCACGACGCCGGTAGAATGCTCCCCCGAATAGGAGGACAGCATCATAAAATCCAGCCTCACGTCCAGGGAAATACTCCTGGCCAGATCGGCCAGGAAGAGCGTGCAGCCTTTCAGCACGCCTACCAGCGTGACGCAGCGCCCCGCGTAGTCTTTTGAGATCCGCTCCCCGAGTTTCTTTACGCCCGCGTCGAGTTCCGCGGTCGGGATCAGTATCTCCTGCAAATCTTTGTGCATATAGTATATATTTTAGATTTTTTGAAGGGCTTTTGCCATTTAAAAAGGGGAAGTTAAAAAGGGGAAGGCGCGGGAGCGGTCCTAGTCGAGGTCCATAGGGTTAACCGGCCTGGAGGTGTCGCCGGAGTCCTTTATCCGCTTTTTCTCCTTCTCGAATTTATCCTCCAGCTCCTTCTTTTTCTCGTCCATGGATCTGCCGGCGTTGGAGAAATAGCTGTCCAGGCGGCTTTTTTCCTCTTTCATCTTTTTAAAGGCTTCCTGCATGGGATCGGCCCCGGCCTTGAGTTCGGGCTTTTCCCAGTGCCGCAGGACTTTCCCGGTCTTCTTATCGACCTCTATCCTCTCTTTACAGCACGGGCAATCAATTAAAAAAGTGCCTTCGGACATGATCCTGTCTCCATTACCCGCGACCGGCGGTCATTTTATTCCCCACAGTTTATGCTGCTGCGGCAGCACTTTCACTGCCGGCAGTTTCGCGGCCGCGTAACGGCGGGCGGCGTCCACCAGTTTGGCGGGCGGAGGCCCGGCCTTTCCTCCGCCGCCGGCCGCCGGCTGTATGAAAAAAGGCACGCCGGGCCGCACCGAGGCGGCCAGGTCCACGGCTTTCCTGAAATCCGCCGCTTTCGCGCCGGCGGTGAGCACCGTTTTCACGAAGGTCTTTCCCGGGGCGGCTGACAGGAATTTTTTATGCTCGGCCCAGAAGGCTTTCTGACCGGTGGAGGACGGCAGTTTTATGTCCATGGCTATCACATCCACCAGGGCGGCGGTTCTCGAAAGCTCGCGGTACAGCACGCCGTTAGTTTCAAGGTGTATAGCCAGCCCCGCCCTTTTGAGGGCCGGGACCAGCCCTTTTATAAAGCGCCAGTGAAGAAGAGGTTCCCCCCCGGTGAGGGAGACGTCGCCGGCATTCTCCGAGCGCGCAATCCTTATAACCGCTCTCGCGGCTTCGGCGCAGGTCATCCTGGTCGCCGCCGCTTTATCCAGGGACGCCGGCTCATCGCAATACGCGCAAGCCAGGTTGCAGCCCGCGAAGCGCAGGAAAACCTGCTTCTGACCGGCGTAAAGCCCCTCGCCCTGCAGCGAGCAGAAAATTTCAGCCACCGGCGCCGTTATTACCGGAACGGCCCGGTGGTCAGATCCCGACTTCTTTTTTAGTCCTGGCAATCCAGTATCCTCCGGCGGCCCGGCCGGTTAAATGGCCGGGTCGGCCAGCCCGGCGTCGGCGAAACCCCTGGCCCGCAGTTTGCACGAGTCGCAGCGCCCGCAGGGTTTCCTGCCGCCGCGGTAGCAGGACCAGGTAAGCTCAAGCGGGGCGCCGAGCTTTACCGCCAGGCGCGCTATGCCGGCCTTGCTCAATTTTATCAGCGGGGTCAGCAGCCTTATCCTGCTGCCGCCTGCCCCGCTCCTGGTGCCGTAGGCGGCGGCTTTTTCCAGCGCGCGGTAAAAAGCGGGGCGGCAATCCGGATACCCGGAGTAATCCACAACGTTCGGCCCCAGTACCACGGCCGCGGCGCCGGCCGCGTCGGCAAGGGAAAAACCGGCGGAAGCGAAAACGAGGTTGCGCCCCGGGACATAAGTGGAAGGGATCTCGCCTTTGCGGCCGATCCTGGAAAGTTCAATGTCGGGCAGTTTCATCCTGCCGTTAACAAGGGAACTGGTCTTAAACCAGGGGAAATCCAGTTTTATCCCGTAAAGCCTGACCCCGAGGCGCGCCGCTATGGCCCGTGCCGCGGCGTTCTCGCGTGAGTGGCGCTGCCCGTAGTTAAAAGACACGGCAAGGCATTCATAGCCCTTGGAGAGGGCCCAGCAAAGGGCCGTGGTAGAATCAAGCCCGCCGGAAAACAGGACCACGGCTTTCTTTTTTTTCATCGCCCGTCCCCGGCTGCGGCGGCATTGTCCACTATACCCGCGCCGGCCCTGAACTTTATCCTCGGCACGGCCTTCATATATCCTTTTTTTAGCGCCAGCTCCATGTCGCGCTTGCCGGTTTCCGGCCTGCCCGCCATAAAGTCGAGCACGCGCCCGCTGGCGTGTATCTCCTCGAGTGCCCGCGGGAAGGCGTCCTTTCCCCCCAGTTCATCCTCAAGCGCGCGGGCGCAGATCACATCCTCCACGTGGCGGCTGTCATAGAACAGGCAGGCCGGCACGATGAGCGTGGGCCTGGGGTCCGCGAGGCAGTAGGAAACCAGCGCCGGGAAATTTGCGAAGCAGGCTACCAGTATCTCTTCGGCGAGCAGAAGCGAGGCGGCGGCCGGGGAACCGGAATTGGTCACGGAAAGCGCGGGGCGCGAGGGATCCGACCCGTAAAGGGCCGTGTAGGGAGAATTATCGTACTTGTCCACACCGGGGCCGAGGTCTATCTCGGAAAAAAGGTCGGCGTTCTTTTCGCGGCTCCGGGCGGCGAGCGCCAGGGAGGGCGCGGCATAAACTCGCACGTCGCGGCGCCCGCTTTCCAGCAGCGCGCAGATAGTGTTGGAGAACCTGAAAAGGTCTACGACGATCCCGCGGCCGCGCCAGGTGACGGCTTCGGACCGGTCGAGGGCGACGCGCGCCTTATTTTGCGGAAGGAGTGGAGACTGCTGTGACATATTTTATGGCCAGCGCGCTCAGATACAGTTCAGGCGCCTGGTAAACGCCCATCTGCGGGCCCGCTGTCGCGGAATTCACCGTTATTATAACGCCGTCGGCGCCTATCCGGGCGGCCTGCTTCCTGGCCTGGAGTTTAAGTGCCTCCAGCTTTTCGGCGCTGCCCTCCGCGCTGACCCGCTCGCTGTGGAGTATCGCTATGCCTCCCCAGGGACTCCGGGTCTGTTCGCGCGAGGTAAAAACCTCCACCTGGCGCCAGGGCCGCGGGGCGAACCACGGGCCGACCTGTATCACGTCCAGCCTGCCCGTCGCGCAGGCTCCGGCCAGGATGAGCAGGGCCAAGGGATACAGACAAAAGCGGCTCGAGAGTAGTTTTGCTTTTACGCGCCCTTCCGCCTTCATCACATGTCCTTTAGCCTCAAAAAAACCGGCAGGCGGTTTTTGCGTCAGGGCTGGTCCACGCCGAGGTCGCGACAGATCTTCCTGACCGTAAAATCGGCTATTTCGGTATGCCTGGTGACAGGGACTTCTTTATTGGTGACGGGGTTAATGAAAACGGAATACTTCCCGCCTTCCCGGGACAGTTCGCAGCCTTTACTTATAAGATGTCTAACTAGGTCCTTTCTTTTCATAATTATACCTCTGGGGCCGCGGACAGAAGCGCGGCGCCTGAATATATTTTAGCATTCTGGAGGCGGGTAAATGGGCGGCCGCCTGGGAAATGCCCCTGTCCCGGGGCGCATTAATTCCCGGGCCGGCCGCCGGCCGGGTCCCTAGTCCGCGGTGCTGCCGCTGCGCCTGATGCTGTC
>JAJZVJ010000036.1 GCA_021845705.1 bacterium | reverse complement strand
GATCTTTCAAATACAAAAGCCCAATCCCGGACGACAAGCTCAAAGATACCCTCATCGAGGGAGACCTTGTATTCTCCAGGAAGAAGGATGGCGCTAAAGATCAGAAAATCGGGATAATGAAAGACGGCAAAGCGGTCAGCGGGTTCGCAACTCCATCCGGGAAAGCGGAGTTCTACAACGTCAAACTCGCCGAAAAAAAAGACGCCGAAGGCGATCCGGTGGATTCGTTGCCGGTCTATAAACCGCGCGCCTGGCAGCCGGACCCGGAGTATCCTTTCTACCTCATCAACTGGAAAGAGGCCTCTCATACACATTCCAGAACGCAGAACAATGCCTGGCTGGTGGAGATAGGCCCTTCCAACCCGCTCAAGATGAACGTCAGGACCGCGGCCGGTTTGGGACTGACGGACGGCGAAGCGGTGTGGGTGGAGTCCAAGTACGGTAAAATGCAGGCTATCCTGAAAGTGACACAGGATATCCATCCCGAGGTGGTAGGAAGCCAGCACGGTTTCGGTCACTGGGGTCTGGGGAAGATCGCCATGGGCCGGGGCAGTTTCGACGGGGGATTGCGCCCCACCAGGGCCGATCCCATCGCCGGCCAGGGTTTGCACAAAGAGTGCTGCGTAAAGGTTTATAAGGCATGAATATGATAACGGCGATTATTGGAACAACCGGAGTTGAATTACAGGAATGCGGCGGCAAGTTCCGGCTTTTGAGCCGGCTCACGGCCGCGCCGCCTGACGCGGCGCTGCTGGAAGATGTTATGGCATTGGGTTGGCTGGACCGGGAAAATACGTCTTCTCTGGAAGAGCTGCAGGTGGAATTCACCAGGCTGTTTTCCGCGCCGGGTCCCGATGCTATACCAGCCCACCAGTCTATTTATACCGACACCTTGCGTATAAATGCTTCCGGCCCCGATAAGTTTAACTGCGGGATGGCGTCTGAGGGCAGGGAATTCAAGGGTTATCTCTGCGGTGAGTCATGCGCCCGGCTCAAACACTGCTATGACGCCGTAAACTTCGAGCCTTCCGATCCGGCCCCCGCAATGGTGGATCATATTTCTACCCAGCTGGCTTTTATGGCGCATTTGTATCTTATGGAAGCGCGGGAAACGGCCGAGGGGAAAAAAGAAGAAGCGAGGTCAACCGGAGATTTACGAAATAAGTTTTACGCGGAGTTCCTGGGCAGGTGGGCAGCGGAATTTACCCGAAAACTGGCTGCGAACCCTGTTTCCAGGCTCTACGGAAATGCCGGGCAGGTCATTCGGGAGGCGTTGGAAAAACAGGCGCGGAATTATCCGGAAGGAGAAAGAATATGAGAATATTTGGAATGGGCACCTCTGAGTTGATTTTTATAGGGTTTATCTGCCTGCTCCTTTTCGGGCCCAATAAGCTTCCTGAACTGGGTAAGTCCGTGGGGCTTGCGATAAGAGAATTAAAAAACGGGTTGAAGGAAGGCTTGTCCCAGGAGACCCCTTTGCCCGGGACGAAAGAAAAGAAGTAGACGAAAAGGATTCAGCCAGGGCTCCTTTTTGCGGCTTCAGGGGTTCACTGTCCAATGGTAGTGGTTCGGCAATGATCCCACAAGATCTCCATATAAAAAACATACTCTTAATCCTTGAACCGTGTCCCCTGAACCTCTTTTAAACTATGGATCCCGAAAAGCCGCTCCTTTCGCATCTTGACGAGCTAAGAAAGAGATTACTGTCTTGTTTTATTTTTTTTATAATCGCGGCGGCTGTTTCCTTCAACTATTCCTCATTCCTCTTCAGAATTTTAAAGCGGCCCATGGCAGGTGTTGTAGACAAGCTGGTATTTTTTTCCCCGGTCGAGGCCCTGAGTATCTATCTTAATATTTCCTTCGCGGCCGGGCTGATGCTTTCCACGCCCTTTATACTGTACCAGGCCTGGAAATTTATCGAGCCCGCCGTATCCGGCAGGTTGAAAAAAGGTCCCTTCCTTTTCGTTGCGTGCGTGACTCTGGCGTTCGCGGCGGGGTCGCTTTTTTCCTATTTTCTTCTTATCCCTCCGGCGTTGAAGTTTCTGCTTGGCTTCGCCGGGCCGGACCTCTGGTCGATGATCTCGGCGCAGAGCTATATTTCTTTTGTCGTCTGGACCGTGCTGGGCGCCGGCCTTGTTTTTGAAATGCCGGTGTTAAGCTATGTGTTAAGCAGGCTGGGAGTTATCAACCACCGTTCCCTGAGGAATAAATACCGCTACGCCATAGTGGGAATCCTGGTGGCGGCTGCGATAATTACCCCCACCCCGGATATTTTCAACATGCTTCTTTTTGCCGCGCCGATGCTGCTCTTATACGAGTTAAGCATCTGGGTTTCAAAATTTGCGGGCGCGGGTTCGCAAGCGTGACTCCCCAGGCCGGCCGCTTGCGGCGTTCAGGCGTGGTAAGCGCTATCGTGCTCTGCGGCGGCGAGTCCAGCCGGATGGGTTTTGATAAGGCTTTTCTCAAGGTCGCAGATAAGACCCTGGTAGAAAGGCAGGTGGCCTTGTTAAGACGGCGGTTCAGGAAGATTATCCTTGTTACCAACTCGCCGGGAAGCTATAAGAGCGGAGTCCGGGTTAAGGTGGCAACCGATATCGTCCGCGGGTTCGGTCCGCTCGGAGGGCTGTACTCCGGGCTGCATAACTCCGGTACGGAATACAGCCTGGTGGTCGCCTGCGATATGCCGTTCATTAACCTGGACCTCGCGGCTTACATGGCGGGGAGCATTAAAGAAGGCTTTCAGGTTGTGGTTCCGTACTATAAAAAGCAATACCAGCCTCTTTTCGCCGTATATTCGCGGGATTGCCTTGATAAGATACAAGAGGCGCTGGCCGGCAATAAATTAAAACTGGCCAGGCTTCTGAGCGAATTTAAGGTAAGAAAAGTTCTAAAGAAAGAGCTGGTAAGGTTCGGTGACCCGGACGTTTTTTTCCGGAACCTGAATACCCCGCTGGATTTGCGGCTATTAAAATCTTTCGAGCATCCGGATCTAAAGCCTTAAGGCCAGGATCCGATGCCGGCAGGGTGGAGCTGGAAACGGCTATGCCTCCCCAGTTGGAAAGAAAGATGAAAAGTGTAAAAAATATCGACTCCTTCGGCCGCGCCCATACCTATGCGCGCGTCTCCGTAACGGCTAAATGTAATTTATCCTGCCGTTACTGCGCCCCCTGCGCACAGCCTTCGGCCTGCGCCGGGACAAAAGCCGGCTTCGGCGAGCTTGCTTTGCCGGAGCTGCTGGGGGTTATCCGCGCGCTCGCGGGTATAGGTGTTGAAAAGATCCGCTTTACCGGCGGCGAACCTTTAGTGCGGCCGGATATAGAGCGGCTGGTAGCCGGTGCTAAAGCGATACCTGCCATTAAAAGAGTCTGCCTGACCACTAACGGGGTTCTGCTTGAAAGCAAGGCCGCGGCGCTTAAGGAAGCGGGGCTGGACGCCCTCAATATAAGCCTCGACAGCCTTGACCCCGTACGGTTTAAAAAAATAACCGGCTCTGACAGCCTGGCCGTGGTCAGGGCGGGAATTGACCGCGCCCTCGGCCTGGGTTTTAAGCTGAAGATAAACGCCGTGGCCCTCGCCGACCTCTCCTTTGAAGAAGTTGACGGCTTTGTGGAATTCGCGGCGAAGAACCAGCTCACTGTCCGCTTCATAGAACTCATGCCCTTCTGCGAAGACGGCTTCGCCAAGACGGCCTTCGCGCCTATACGCCGCATAGAGAACTACCTGGCGCGGAAGTATGCCCCCGGCAACCCCGAAGCTGACGGCGTAGCGCGGAATTACAAAATAAACGACGGGGTGATAGGCTTTATTTCGGCTTTGTCCCATCCTTTCTGCGGCTCCTGCGGCCGCCTGCGGCTGTCTTCGCGCGGCGTCCTTTACCGCTGCCTTTTTGACCCTGCCGGCCTGGACGTTAAAACGCTGCGCGACGAAGGTGCGGGAACTCTGCCGGAGCAGATCAGGACGTTTTTAGCCGGGAAAAAAGAATTTCACGGCCTCAGTTCCGCCAGTCCGGCGGATTTGAAGCGTGTGAAGAACTCAATGCGGCTTATAGGAGGATAGTCTATGAGAGATGTTTCAAACAAGTATTCCACCCTGCGCACGGCCACGGCCATGGCGTCGGTAAGGATGGCGCCCGCTTTTCTCCGCCGGATAGCGGAGAACCGCGTTGAAAAGGGGAATGTGCTGGAAACGGCCAAAGTGGCCGGGACCATGGCCGCAAAAAAAACGCCGGAACTTATTCCTTATTGCCATCCGCTCCCCATTGACGATGTTAAAATCGTGTTTAACGTGTTAAAGGACAGGCTGGAGATAACCGCCTCGGCCTCGACCATCTGGAAAACCGGCATAGAAATGGAGGCGCTCACGGCCTGCGCCGTGGCGGCGCTTACCGTTTACGACATGGTAAAATCCCTGGACGCCAACGCCGTTATAGAGGAAATAAAACTGGTCGAAAAGAGGGGCGGGAAATCCGACTTTGTGGACACTTTTGCGAGGCCGCTTAAAGTTTGCGTGCTTGTAATTTCCGACTCCACCGCGGCCGGCAAAAGGGAAGACAAGTCCGGGAAAATAATAAAGGAAATGCTTTCCGGCTGCCCGGTAAAAATAGCGGGTTACGAAGCCGTGCCGGACGATGTGGAACGTATAAAGGCCCGGGTGGTAAGCTGGAAAAACGAGGGCATTGATATTATTTTCAGTACCGGCGGCACCGGCCTTGGCCCAAGGGATGTAACTGTGGAAGCGCTCAGGGAAATTATTACCAGGGAGACCCCCGGCATATCCGAGGCTATGCGGGCCTTCGGACAGCAGAGAACGCCTTACGCCATGCTTTCAAGATCCATAAGCGGGCTGGTTGGCAAAACGCTTGTGGTAGCCCTGCCCGGAAGCTCAAGGGGTGTGAAAGAATCCCTTAATGCCGTTTTGCCCGGAGTTCTTCACGCTTTCCCCATGATAGAGGGAGGAGGACATGAGAGGAAAAAGACAAAAGAGAAAGTGCAAAACACAAAATGCAAAGCGGGTCTGTAGTCGCAGAAAAGGCGCAAATCATGAACCATAACACGGGAATTCTCGCCGACCTTTGTGTGAGCGAAAGGAAAGGCGTTCCCAAAAAAACGGTGGACTCAGCCAGGTTCATTGAGAACTTCGGCATAGAAACCGATGCCCACGCCGGCGCCGGGGCGCACAGGCAGGTAAGCCTGCTGGCTTCTGAATCCATCGGGAAAATGAGGAAGTCGGGCCTCACTCTGCGCCACGGCGCTTTCGCCGAGAATATAACCACCTCGGGGCTGGACCTTCTGGCGCTGAAGCCGGGGGAAAGAATAATTATCGGCAAAGATATACTGCTCGAAATAACCCAGATAGGCAAAGACTGCCACAAGAAATGCGCGATCTACTACACGGCCGGCTATTGCATAATGCCTACGGAGGGCGTTTTTGCCAGAGTGCTGAAAGGCGGCATGGCCAAGAAAGGCGATGAGATAATATGGAAGCGATCTACCCGCTGATTTTTCTTGTCGCAATGGCGTATTCCTCCGTAGGGCACGGCGGCGCCTCGGGTTATCTGCTCGTCCTGGCGCTGATGGGCTTTGCTCCGGCGCAAATGGCCTCAAGCGCCCTGGTGCTGAATTTACTCGTTTCCGGGGTGGCTTTTATCGCTTATTGGCGCGCGGGCCATTTCGTCCCTAAATTATTCTGGCCCTTTGCCCTCGCTTCGGTGCCCGCCGCTTTTCTTGGCGGGATATTGGAGGTTTCACCAAAGTTATACTCCGGGCTGCTGGCCGCGGCCATCCTTTTTTCCGCGCTCCGCCTTTTGACAGTGAAAGGCCGGGGTGAAGACCAGAACGCTTACACCAGCCCTCCTCTGCGCCTGGCTTTGCCGATCGGCGCCGGCATTGGGCTTCTCTCCGGGATAATAGGCATTGGCGGCGGAATTTTCTTAAGTCCTGTTTTGATACTGCTTCGCTGGGCTGACGTCAGGCGCGCGGCGGCCGCGTCCGCCTGTTTTATCTGGGTAAACTCGCTTGCTGGTTTATACGGGCACTCGGCGCGCAATTTGCCGGACGCCGGCCAGCTTGGGCCGCTGGTTATGGCCGCCTTCCTCGGAGGCCTCATCGGTTCCCGCCTGGGGGCGCGGCGCCTGGGCGGAGCAGCCCTGTGCCGCGTTCTTGCCTCTGTCCTCGCTGTGGCTGCCGTTAAATTGCTGGGCCGGGCGATTGCATAGGCCGGCTGATCGCCGGGTATAAACTTTTGCTAAGGCGTCTGCGTACGTGGCATGGAGGAGCTGTCGTGATAAGCGTAAAAGAAGCGCAGCAGTTGATACTTAACAGCGTCGGGAAAGGGTCAGCCGCCCGTGCGGAGACCCTGGATTGTGCGGGCCGCGTCCTGGCGGAGGATATAATCTCACCCGAGGATTTTCCGCGCTTCAGACAATCCGCCATGGACGGCTACGCCTTAAGGGCCGAAGATCTCCAGGCCCGCTTATTAAAAGTATCCGGGAATATATTCGCGGGCGGCCGCCTTGCCGCGTCTTTGAAAGCCGGCGAATGCGCCTATATCACTACCGGTTCCCCTGTGCCGCGCAATGCAGGCGCGGTTGTGCCGGTGGAGGATGTGCTGGCCGGAGCCGGTGTTATTCAGCCGCGGTCAAAGATTAAAAAAGGGGATAATATCAGGGAAGCCGGGGACGATATTAAGAAGGGGGCGATTTTATGCAGGAAAGGGGATTTGATCACGCCTCAGTCTATCGGTATTTTCGGGGCACTGGGCATTGCCCGGCTTAAAGTCTTTCTGTCCCCTTCGGTGGGAATAATAACGACCGGCGCCGAGGTCGCGGCTATAGGCGCCGGACGTCTTGGGAAGAATAAGATAAGGAATTCAAATCTTTGGAGCCTGGCCGCCCTTCTTAAATCCTGCGGGGCGGCTCCCGCGTTTTCAAAAGCGCTGAGCGACAAAGAAGGTCTGCTGCCGGAGTTCCTCGGGAAGCTGGAAAAACTCCCTGAAATAGTAATTTTAACCGGCGGCGTTTCCGTGGGCGGGCATGATTATGTAAAAGAGGACCTGGAGAAATTCGGCGTCAGGAAATTATTCTGGAAAGTGGCGCAGAAGCCGGGCAAACCTGTGTACGCGGGGGTTAAAGGCCGGACCTTGTTTTTCGGCCTTCCAGGCAACCCGGCGGCTGTAATAACCTGTTTCTATCTCTATGTGCTCCCCGCTATTAATAAATACCGGCACAGGCGGGAGATATTTCTTCCGGAAGTTTCCGCCCGTCTGGTTGCGCCGCTTAAAGCCGGCGGTTCCCGCGCGGTTTTTTTGAGAGGACGCTTTAAAGACGGCAAGGTGGAGCCGCTTTGGGGGCAGGGTTCCCATATGCTGTCTTCTTTTCTGAAGACCGATTGTTTCATTGAACTCGAACCCTCCCCGCCCGTAGTTCTAAAAAAAGGGGGAAATGTAAAGATCCTTCTGCTGACCGCTTGCTGACCCAGGTACTGAAGCTTTACGAATACCCCGGATTTTTTGATAAGACCGGCTAAGTCCCAATCGAATAAACCGGGGCTTCTCCGTTTTGGGCGGGTATCTCTCAGCCGATTTATTCCGCTTTCCAGACTTGCCAAGGTAAAAATCCGCGATAAGGAACCGCTCAAGTCCGGTAATCCGTCCGTTCTTTTTCAGAACATGAATTCTCCGTTAAACCCGCGGCCCGCGCGCGCTGTCCCGGATATTCAACCTGCCTTCCGCGCTCCGATTCTGCCTCGGCCGATTCTGGGCCTGGAGACAGCCTGTTTCAGAGGCCGCCGCCGTCTCTGGCGGATTTTGACAAAGAAAAATTAATTACATACAATTAATTTCGTCACGTCAGAAAATACGGCGCTCTAGAATACGGCGGTAAGAGAATACGCGGCCCTTTGTGTTTTCTTAAAAGCAGCCAACTTATGCTACTAGCCTACGCTTCCATCCTCATCCTCCTCATAATAGCCTCTTTATTCGCCGGCGGCACGCTGCTGGGCACCAAGCTCTTCCGCCCCAAAGTCACCGACACGCTCAAGCGCACGGCCTACGAATGCGGCATGGAGACCATAGGCGCCACCACCGTACAGACCAATATCCGTTTTTACACCTACGCTCTTCTTTTCGTGCTTTTCGACGTTGAGGGCCTTTACCTGTTCCCGTGGGCCGTAGTGGTGCGCTCCATGGGCGGCGTGGCCCTGGCCGAGATGGCCATCTTCCTCGGTATCCTGGCGGCGGGCCTCGCCTACGCCTGGAAAATGGGTGCGCTGCAATGGGAATAGTACTAGACAACCTTTCCAAGATAGAGAACCTGCCCGGCGGCGGCATAGCCCTCGCCACTTCGGACTCGCTCATAAACTGGGCGCGCACCTCTTCGGTGTGGCCCCTTACTTTCGGCCTCGCCTGCTGCGCCATAGAAATGATGGCCGCCTACGCCTCGCGCTTCGATTTTGAAAGGATGGGGGTTTTCCCGCGCCCTACGCCCCGCCAGGCGGACGTGATGTTCGTGGCCGGCACCGTGGCGAAGAAAATGGCGGACCCTATCATAAGGATATACAAGCAGATGCCGGAGCCCAAGTTCGTGATAGCCATGGGCGGCTGCGCCAATTGCGGCGGGCCTTTCTACGATTCCTATTCGGTGGTAAAAGGCGTGGATAAGATCATCCCCGTGGACGTTTACCTCCCCGGCTGCCCCCCAAGGCCCGAAGCCCTCATGTACGCCGTGATCAAGCTGCAGGAAAAGATGAAAAAGATGACGGTAAAAGGCGGCCACGGCGCCACCCCGCTGCAAGCCGCCGGTTCGAGGAAACTTGTCTGATATGACCGCAGAAGAAATTTTAACCAAGATGCAGGCTTCTTTCCCCGGCCTCGTGAAAGCGGAAGTTCCGGTGAAGGAATATCCCACCTGGACCGTCCCCGCGGAGTCGGTGCACGCGGTGTTCGAACGGCTGCGCTCCAAGTTCGCTTTCGACTACCTGGACGTGGTGACCGCGATAGACTGGTCCGGCCCCGTCGACCCCAAAGGCTACCAGCAGACCCCGGCCGTGCCCCCGGCCGCCCGCCCCGCCGTGCCGGCCACCGCCAAAGACATCTTCGAGCTCGTGTATATCGTAACCTCGCTTTCCACCGGGCTGCGGCTCTGCGTCCGCTGCGAGCTCCCCCGGAAAGAGGGCGCCTCCATCCCCAGCCTTTACAACCTCTACCACGCCGCCGACTGGCAGGAGCGGGAAGTTTACGACATGTTCGGCATCCATTTCGAAGGCCACCCGAACCTGAAGCGGATACTGACGCAGGAAGGCATCCAGGGCTGGCCCCTGAGAAAAGATTACGCGCACGTCCCGGATAAATTCGACTAACATGACCCAGGAAACTCCCGCGGCCTTAAAGACCGACCAGATGTTCATCAACTTCGGGCCCCAGCACCCGAGTACGCACGGCGTGCTCAGGATAGCCCTCACCGTTGAGGGCGAAGTCGTTATAAAGGGCGACCCCGACGTGGGCTTTCTGCACAGGGGCATGGAAAAACTTTTCGAGGCCAGGACCTATCCGCAGGCCCTGGTGCTCACCGACAGGCTGGACTATACCTCCGCGATGCACAACAACCTGGCCTACTGCCTGGCCGTGGAGCGTCTCGCGGGGATACAGGTACCGCCGAGGGCCCAGTATATAAGGGTCCTCGTGGCCGAACTCAACAGGATAGCCAGCCACCTCGTCTTCTTCGGGACCTTCGGCGTGGACATGGGCGCCTTCACCCCTTTCCTTTATGCTTTCCGCGAGCGCGAGATGATCCTGGACCTTTTCGAGATGCTTTGCGGCGGCCGCCTTCTTTATTCCTACCTGCGGATAGGCGGGGTAAGCGCCGACCTGCCGGCCGGCTGGACGGAGAAATGCCGGGAATTCGTGAATTTTTTCAAGCCCATGCTCGGGGATTACGATACCCTGCTGAGCGGGAACCCGATATTCCAGAGCAGGACCAAGGGCGTAGGTTTCATCAGCGCCGAAAAAGCCGTGGCCTGGGGCCTTTCCGGCCCCGCCCTGCGCGGCAGCGGCGTGAATTACGACGTGCGCAAAGCGGACCCCTACTGCGTGTACGACAAGCTTAATTTCACCGTGCCGCTGGGGACCAACGGCGACTGCTTCGACCGCTATTACTGCAGGATGCGGGAGATGGGCCAGTCCGCCGAAATAGTCCTGCAGTGCCTGGACGCGCTCTCCGGCGCCGAGCCGACACCCGGCGAAGTTATAGCCAAGGGCGTGCCCAAGATGTTCAAACCGGCGGCCGCCCAGGCGTATTCCCACGTGGAAGCCTCCCGCGGCGACCTCGGCTTTTTCGCCGTTTCGGACGGCGGCCTGAACCCCTACCGCATGCACGTGCGCGGCCCCTCTTTCATAAACGTGGCCATACTGCAGGAAATCCTCGTCGGCTGCAAGATAGCCGACGTTGTCGCCATACTCGGATCGCTGGACATAGTCCTCGGCGAGGTGGACAGGTAGCGCCGTAATACCATGACCGAAGAAACCATACAGCCCCGGAGCCCCGAACCCGTTTTCAACCACGCCAACGGCCGGCTGCTCATGCCGGAAACGCGCTACTGGCCCACGGAGAGGTGGAAGAGCCCGTGGAGCCTGCCCACCTACAGGCGCGGCGCCGCCGTGCTGCTTGCCGTGATCTCCGGCATAGCCGGGGCCGCCTGGTTCCTGGGCGAGGCCGCCCCCAGGGTAGCGCCTTTATATGCCGCGGCGGAGCAGTTCGCGCTCGCGCACGGCGTCCCGCAGTTCTGGATACAGGTGATCTGGACCTTCATAAAAGGGGCCATCCTGCTTATCGCCCCCACGGGGAACGCCCTGTTCGCGGTCTGGTGGGAGCGCAAGATCTCGGCGCATATCCAGTCCCGCATGGGCCCCATGTACGTGGGCTGGTGGCACGGCGCCCTGCAGACCCTGGCCGACGGGATAAAGCTTTTCCTTAAAGAAGACATCGTTCCCGACTGCGCGGATAAACTCGTCCACCTGCTGGCCCCGGTAGTGGTGGTCATCCCCGCTATCCTCGCTTTCGCCCCCGTTCCCTTCGGTAAGGACCTTATTTACGCGAACATAGACATAGGGACCGTCTATGTTTTCGCCGTGGGCGGCGTTTCCGTGATGGGCATCATAATGGCAGGCTGGTCCAGCGGCAACAAATTCTCGCTGCTGGGCGGCCTGCGCTCGGCGGCGCAGCTGGTTTCCTACGAACTGCCGCGCACCTTCGCGGTCCTGCCGGTGGTCATGCTGGCCGGCACTCTTAATATCTCCTCCATCGCCGGGTTCCAGGCCGGCTACTGGGGCGGCATACTCCCCAGGTGGTTCATTTTTTACCCGGTCGTG
>JAJZVJ010000035.1 GCA_021845705.1 bacterium | reverse complement strand
CCTGGAAAAATCCTCCTGTTCATCCGTAAAGGGATCATGCCCACTATTATTAAAAATGACGAGCCGCGCCCGGTTGTTTTTACATATTATCTTCCGGGATTTGTCCGGATCCAGCAAAGGGTCGTGCTTCCCAAATATGAAAAGCATGGGCGACTTTATTTTGGAAATGTTTTTTCTCCAGTTCATTTCAGCGCGGTCTCTCTCATAACATTTTACAGTTCTGTCGTTTTTAAGCGAACGCCACGCCAGCCTTGTCCTTTCATTGTACTTGAGAGTCATTGACGTTACCGTCTTGTGGAAATACAGCTTATAGTACAAATTCTTTGCCTCAGCCTCGGATTCGGCGCGGGTTAATTCTTTTGAAACGGGATTCGACTCAAGCCGCTTGTTTGCGTCCTCGTCCGTAATCCCGACAGGGGCGCTGCAAAAGATAAGGTTTTTCAGGTTTGCGGGATATTTCAGCGCGTAAGCGAATACCGCGATGGCGCCGTAAGAATGTCCCAGCAGGTCTATTTTTTTAAAACCCAGTTTTTTTCTTAAAGCTTCAATATCCTCCACATCATATGACAGCCCGCATGACTCCGGGTTTTGCGGACACTTCGACATATAATGCCCGCGCAGATCATAATAAATCAATTTCCTTTCGGCGGCCAGCGTTGACATGCCTGGATGGAAATAACAATGACTTCCGCCCGGCCCGCCGTGAATCAGGAGCAAAGGTTCACCTTTTCCCTCCGTTTCCACCCAGAAATCGACATCATTCGCCCTAAGAACTTTTTTTTGAGTTTCCGGGTAGTCACAGGCTGGGAAAAAAAGCGCTTTGCCTTTATTCATCTCCCAAAACCCTTTTGAATTTCTCATTTTGAGTTTAATTTATATCGCGGCGCTATGGTTACTTTCATTTCCTTTTCATACCTGAGTTCTTTCCGCAGAAATCTCACCGGCGCGAGGGGTTCATAGTGTATTATTTCCTCAAAAGGCAGTTCCGCGTTCCTGTCCAGAAATTGTATCTCGCCTTCCCAGCATATTTTTATCTCGGCGCCCTTAACCGTCATCACTGTCCTTTCACCGCTTAGCATTGCCTTCCCTCGGCCGCCGGGGCGCATTATTTCATCATAAGGCAATTGCCTGGCGATATCCGCGTCGACTGTGCAAAAACCGTCAAATCTGGATATTACAACCTGCCGGGAAAAGTCAATTCTTCTGATCTTCGCGGAGGAATAGATGGCTTGATTGCCGGGATATTTTATGGTTTCAAAAACGTCGTAATTACCCTTGCATACAGTGAAAAAGTTTTTGCCGCCGTCAATTTCCTCCGCTATAGCCGGGTGGTGTTTACATTTCCAGGACTTGCATTTCAGCGGCGTAAAGTCCTCTGGAAATTTATCATATAACAAAACCGCTTTTGTTATCCCTTTCACTGGATCGGCAAAACCGCCGCCGGAAGCCTGGAAATCTACTCCGTTGATGCACCCGGAAACAAATGTCAGTAATTCTATTTTTTGCTCCATAATTTCCTCCCTTTTATGTTCCTCGTTTGAGGCATTTTATACAAAGGCCCGGCCAATTCCTTTTACGCCTCCGGGCCGTACCGCGCGGTTTACCCGCCGCTATAGTCAGGTTATAGTCCGCATAGCCGCAGCTCCCTGTCAGAGCGGAGTTCTTTAACCAGCAGGAGCGCCGCGGCCATGACCAGGCCGCGGAAACGGATAGAAAAACGGACCAGCGAGGCGAGCATCAGTTCCCCACCCTGATATTTGATTTCAGCTCTTCCGACAGGAGGAGCTGCGCGCCTTGGGTGACTACCCGGTTTTGGGGCGACACTTTTTGGACTAGCCAGCCCTGGTCGGCAAGCTCGATTGGCCGGACTCCCTTGCGTTCATATCGTCCGGGCGCGGCCTCCGCGTACGTCCACGCCGTGCCATCTTGGCGCAAAACGGCGGAACGCGGCAGTAAAAAATAAGGTCCTTGTTCTTTTAAAACTTCGGTCCGTATCTCCGCCAGCTCCATGGCGGACTGGCTGAGTTCTACAAAGATCTCTCCGTGCGGGCCTTTTTGTATGCCGGCGGCCGGAGCTATCGTTTTTTCGCCCTGGGCTTCCCGACTGAGCGCTTCCTTTCCCAGGCGGTGCCCCCAGATCAAAAGCGCGGCGGCCGAGAATACGGCAAGCACAAGGACAACTCTTCCGGTTTTTACGCTCATGGGAGCGGCGCTCCCGCGATAAGTTCCAGATCGGCCCGCCCGGAGGCGTAAGCGGCCAGAAGCCCGGCGTATTCCGTCATGGAATTGAACCAGGTATCGGCCGAGGCTTTCAGGGTTGAAAAATCTATTTTCCCGTATTCATAGTTCCGCATGGCGACGCGGAAGGCCCGTTCCGAGAGCGGGATGATCTTTGTGTTATAACGGTCCAGTTTCAGGCCCAGCGCTTTCAGGACGGCGGCTTTGTCTTCCAGCTCCGTCAGAAGGCGTCTTTCCAGCGCCAGCTTGCGCGCGGCCCGGGCCGCCGCTAGTTCGCCGGCGGCTTTGATCGCTTCGCGCCCGCTGAAGGGGTAGTAAAGCGGAACGGTGAACGCCAGCTTGCCGGTGTAAAAAGCCGGATTGGTGATATAGCCGCCGGTCAGCGTGAAGTCGGGGAGGGAACTGAGCCGGGCGCTTTTCAGACGGCTGCCGGCGGCCTGGATTTCCGCGCTTTCGGCTAAAAGCTTCGGGTTTTCCGCTTTAAGCGTTTCGCGCAGGCGCGGCAGATCTATGCTGAAAGGGTAAGCAGGCGCGGGCGGGGCCTGTATTTCAAGCGGAGAATCTACCGGCCGGCCAAGAAGAAGATTGAGCCGCGCCACAGCTTTCTCTTTCAGGCTTTCGTCGTCGGTCCGTTCATTTTCAACGCCTTCCAGAGCCGTTTCTAAAATAAGAAGCTCGACCTCCGTGGTGGTCTCTTTGACCGCGCGGCGCTGCGCGATTTTCAGGATATTTTCAAAAGAGGCGCGTTTCTGGCCGTCCAGCCTGAGTTTTTCACCGGCCAGCCAGAGCTGATAAAAGGCCGACTTCGCCGAGTGAGCCGTTTCCTGGTCCAGGGCGTCCATCTCGCGGGCCAGCTTTCTGGTTTCAAACTCCAGCGTCCGTACCTCCGCACGCGCTTTGCCGGGGAACCCGAGGCTTTGACTCACGGTGTAGGTCCTCGCGTCCGGGCCGGAAGACTCAAGGCCCAGAACCGGGGAAGCGGGGGCGCTTGCCAGGCGCGTCCGGGCGGTAAGCGCGCGGAGTTCCGCTTCGATCCTGGCATGATCGGGGTTTTGGGATTGACCGATCGTTATCGCGTTCTGGAGAGTTAACAGGTTATCCGCGGCCGCCGCCGGGACGGCCAAGATGGTGAGGATACTGAAGAACCGATTCAGTCTTTTCAGCGTCATTAATTTATTATACCGCTTTTTTTAAATGTATCAGGAAAAAAGAAAAGGGACGCGCGACCATGCCCCAGCTTCAATTTGTTTATATCCTTCCCGATACCAGCCCGAACACGATCCCGGAAACTAGCGCGAAAGCCAGCCACCACGTCGCGTAAATCAGGAGGCCGCGGCGGCCTATGAGTTTCTGCGACATTACCATGGTGGGGATGCAAGTCCCCACCGAACCCAACAGAAAGGCGAAGGCTGGCCCCGGGCCGAGCCCCAGTTTCATCAGAGACAATGTCAGCGGGATTTCCTCGCCTTCACAGACGTAAAGCGGCACACCCACCAGCACGGCGGTTATATAGGCCAGCGGCCCGGAAGAGCCTATATAGCGCATGATAAAACCGGGCGGCAGCAACACGGTAAGCAGGCTCGCTATAGCCATGCCCAGTACGAAATACTTGGAGAGGTCCTTCAGTATATCGATAAAAACCGGCCAGAACTTTTTAGGCTCGCCTGCCTCTTCCCCTTCGGAACAGCCGCAGCCTGAGCAGCATTTTTTTCCGGCTCAGCCGCCGGGATATCCAGGAATCCTGGCCGCCGGCGTTCCAACCACAGGAAAATGGCGCCTGTCATCATAGCGCCGCAGAAAGCCGCCAGCACGCGCGCGGCGGCGAACCTCCAGCCGAGCACCGCAAAAGTCAGCACCAGCGTTTGCGGGCTCACCAGAGGCGAGGCCAGCAGGAAGCTTGTAACCGTGCCTAGATCGGCACCCTTGCGGCGCAGGCCGGCGGCCATCGGCATAGTGGCGCAGGAACAGCCGGGCAGAACCATGCCGGATATCGAAGCCTTAGCCATGGAAAGCCAGCCGCCCCGTAAATGTTTCAGCGCGAACTCAGGCTTAAGAAAAACGTCCAATGCCGCCCCTGCGGCGGCCCCGCCCAGGAAGTAAGGCAGCACCGTCCGGGTGAGTGCGAAAAATTCTTTAAGAAAAGCGGAGATATATTCCATTATTCAACTTTGGAAAGCGGCGCCAGACCGCGAAGCGCCTTAACAAGCAGGGGACCGCCGGTATAGGTGTAAAAAACCAACTTCCCCTGATTTCGGCAGCGCACAAGACCTGCCGCGCGCAACAGCCTTAACTGGTGGGAGACGGCCGAAACGCCTGCAGCCAGCACCTGCGAGAGGTCGCAGACGCATAGCTCGTGCCCGGCCAGAGCCAGCAGTATGGACAAGCGCCCCGGATCGGACAGCAGGGCGTAGACTGCGGAGTCGGCGCGCAGCCGCGCGGCCGGCGGCAGCCTCCGTTTTGCCGCGGCAATCTTTTGTTTGTTGGAGCAGAATTCAGCGCAAACAGCGGGGTTAGTCATAAAATCCTTTGGATTGTTATTTGAACAGTTATTCACTTATTATAACGTCAACAAGATGCACTAAATCTTTTCCCGCAAGGCCGCGATTGTTGGCGCGGGCGCGCATGGGTGGGGCCGCGTATATCCTTTTTGCGGGGGTACTGCTTGGGGTTTGGGTTAGGGAGGCGCCTACGCGGCCCCGGTAAATTCTTTCCCAAACCCTCAAACCGTTCAGGTCTCCGTCGGGGACTTATGCGGTACAGCTAATTTGATACAATAATCATGTTCTGGCGGAGGAATCCGGTTTAAATCCGGAGCTGCCCCGCAACGGTAAGGTCCGTCTCCTACGGACTAAGCCCGGTCTACCGCCGGAACTGTCGCAGCCTGCGAGGGACGGCCTTTTTCCACCCGGTGGAGAAGCCGCTTTTGTTTAGGCGCGGCGATTCTCTCGGGAGGAAAAATGAAAACAGCACCTGTGTTCCTTGCGGCCATCCTTGCCCTGTGCGCTCCACGGGCTTATTCACAGCAAGACAGAGACGTTTATCTCTCCATCAGTAAATCCGGTCTGTCCAGAATTGAAAGACCTACGGACGCCATAAATCTGTATATCCCGTATCAACAGCGTGGGGCGGCCTCTTCAGCGGCCGATCTGCTTGATACCGCGCTTCCCGCACTGGTAAAAAGCGCTGGTGATAACGGCCTTGCCACGGCAGGCCTGCGCGGTTTTGCCTCCAAACAGACCGCTGTTTTCTTTGACGGCATGCGCATCCCGGCCGACCTTACCGGCACGGTGGACCTTTCCGTAGTTCCGGCCGGGGATATTGAAAGGGTGGAAATTCTGCCCGGGGCGCAGTCCTCCATACACGGGGCGGACGCCGAAGGCGGAGTCATAAACTTCGTCACGCGCACCCTCAACGCCGGCGTTACGCGCGCGGACCTGAGTTCCACGCTGTCCTCGTACGGAGGCAACTCCAGCGCGCTTTCTTTCATGAGCGGAACGGACAGGGTTAAAACCTCCGTAAGCGCTTCAAGGGAAGCCTCGGACGGCTTCCAGCAGAATTCGGCCGCCCGCAAAGAGTTCTACAGCGGTAAAACCGTTATTGCCCTTAACAATGGCGGCAAAGTTTCCGTTAACGCCATACGCAGTAATTCCGAGATCGGCGTGCCCGGCGGAACGCCTGTCCCTATCGGGCAATGGGACGGCAGCCGGGAGCGGGCGGCCAACTCGCTTACCGACAGCATGCGCTCAAGCCTGGGGCTGGCCCGCGCCGCGCTTGAAATGCCGCTTAGCGGCGCTGTCTCATATTCGCTGTCAGGGCAGTACGGCGTAAACAGGATTCTATCCCATATGCCCGAATATGGCGCGGATACGCTTACCCGCACGCTCAGTGATACGGCCATGCTCAGCTTCTCTTTTTCCAACAAGGGCGAGGCCGGCGTTGAATACGACAAGAATATGCTCAGGTCCGATACCTACGGCGACCATTTTACGCAGAATACCGGGCTTTTCGCCCAGTGGGCTTTTGTGCCGGTTAAGGGTTTGAATATTACCCCGTCCCTGCGCCACGATATTAATGTCGCCTATGATAACCAGACCAGCCCCAAGCTGGCCGTGGTCTATTCCCCGGATTCGGTCTGGAAGTTCTCGGCGCAGACGGGGCGCGCCTGGCAGGCGCCTACCTTAGCGGACCTTTATAATATCAAGGGGCTGAATAATCCCTGGGGGCCGGCAATCAGCGATATCTCGCCCAACCTGAAGCCCGAATCTTCCTGGCAGACGCAGACCGGCGTGGCCGCTAATTTCGCTTCGGGGATCTGGACCTCCTTTAATGCGTATTATGCCGACGTCAAAGACCGCATCGCGCTTAACTCCGCAAAGAACTGGGCGGCTTATAACCTGGATTCCGCTTTCAATGAGGGCGTGGAGGCCGGGCTGGGCTATAAGGCTTCGGCTTTCAGCGCCGGGCTGGGCTATGTCTATAACTTAAGCAAGGGGCGCACTGCCGGCAATTACAAGCTGCTCTCTTTCAGCCCCAAATACAGGTTTACCGCGGATGCCGCGCTTAAAACCTCTCTGGCGGATATTACGGCAAAGGGCTACTACAGCGACAGGCAGTATTCTGATGTGGATTACGGCGGCGCAAAGATCCCGTCTTATTTTACCGCCGACCTGTACCTCTCGCGTAAGTTCGACCGGTTCGAGGTTTTTGCCGGGGCCGACAATATTTTTGATGAGCATTACGCGCAGACGGCCGACATGTATAACGGCTCCTGGCCGGATTATTACCCGCGTTATTTTCCGCCGCCGGGCCGCGTGCTTAAATGCGGGCTCAGCGCAAGGTTTATGTAAGTTGTAAAGTTCCCCGGCGGGGCGGGAGGCGGCTGCCAATCCGCCTTCCCGCCCTCCGGAAACAACACAAGGAGAAGACATGAAACTGACGCCTAAAATATACACCTTGATCATAATTATCGCCGCTGTTTCCAGGCTGGCGCCGCACCCGCCGAACTTTACCGTTATAGGTTCCATGGCCTTGTTCGGGGGCGCTTGTTTTGAAGGGGCGGCGGCGGCCTGCCTTATTCCGCTGGCGGCGATGCTTCTTTTGGACGCTGTTATAGGGTTCCACCGCGGGATGCCGGCGGTCTATCTTAGTTTCCTGCTGACTACGCTGCTCGGCAGGCGGCTGCTTACCGGCAGGAGCGCCGCTAAAATAGCAGCCGTGTCGTTTGCCAGCGCGGTACTGTTCTACGCCGTTACCAACTTCTGGGTCTGGGCCGGCTCGCAGTTGTACCCGCATACGGCTCAAGGGCTGCTTATGTGCTACACCGCGGCAATACCGTTCTTCGGCAATACGCTGGCGGGCACCATGGTCTATTCCGCCGTGCTCTTCGGCGCGGCCGCCGCAACTGACCGGCTGATCCTGTCGGCGGCCTGAGAGGGGGGTTAAAGCGGGTGGGACAACAAGCTTATGGAACTCAGCGGAGGTTGTTCATCAGCTTAAACTTATCATCAATGTTTTGAAATCCCCGTAGGAAAAAGGTTTGCGTAAGATGGCGTGGACGCTCTTGCCGGAAAGCCGGCGGTCTATTTCCGCCTGGTCTACGGCCGTTATGATCACAACGCGCGTCTTCGGGGCCACGCTCCGGAGGTCTTCCAGCACTTCGATGCCGGATTTTCCGGGCAGGATAAGGTCGAGGAAAACCACGTCCGGTTTTAACCTGGAAAAAAATTGGACCGCTTTCTCTCCGTCCCCGGCTTCGTCAACGATCTCATGGCCGAGCTTTGTCAGCAGGGACTTTATAACATACCTTGTCAGCTCGTTATCTTCAACCAGTAATATTTTTATAAAGCCCCCGGCCGGCCACCTTGAACTTATGGGATCAATCCGTCTGATAAATTATATCAAGGTTCTGCGCCGTACAGTTATCCCGCCGGGCGTTATTGCGGCAGTCCATACAAAAACCTTTGGGTTTTGACTATGGTTCCCCAAATAGTCTTTGATGGCGGCTATCAGAACTGAAACACTTTCAAAAGAACCGCGGCGGATTCGTTTAGCGGTAATCTCACGGAACTGGGCCTAACAGCCTCACGTCCCCTATCTCCCCTTCGATTGGGTTCAGTCTCTGGGAAAAATCCGGTACATACAGGCGTCGATAAGGTAGACGCCCGAATCCCGCATGTTTTCTTCGGAATTACAATAGACGGAAGCCAGGTTCACGGCTTTTTCAAGGTGCTGACGGTATATCGCCAGGTTGGCCTCCGACATGCGTACGATTATCCGCTTAGAATCAACGCGCTTGGAATCCTCCACCCATTTATTCAAATGATTGCGCAGCGAGGCCTTAATCGACGCCGTCGCCGGCGTAGCGGGCAGCAGTTCGACCAGTTTTTTAGCGAACGGGCTGCGCGCCTTGTCTCCGGAAAGCTCAACCAACCCTCCGGAAGCCAGCGTTTCAAGCGCCTTCCTTACTGCTTCCGGTTTAAACCTGGTCGCATCCGACAAATCCCGGACCGTGACCCAGCCCGCCGTGTTTACCAGGAAGAACTGACAGATGTTCGTCGCTATGTCCCTGGCGCACAATCTCCATTGGTCTATCGTCAGGTTGACGCTGCGCTGTTCGAGCGCTTTATGAATCGCCGCTTCGGCCAGTTCCCTGCTGGTGAGGTCGGCGCCGGCGGAGGGCGGAGCCGACAGGGCCTGGACCAGTTCGTCTGAACCCGAAAGCGTCCTGAAATAAGCCCGGACCAACTCCCGGGCTTTAGGAGAACATATCTCAATGCCCAAAGCTGCTATAATCACCTTAAGGCGCCAGCCCTTGGGTAATTTTTTACCGCGTTCCATATCCCAGTAACTCACAAAGGCAAGCCCCAGACTTTTGCTCCCCCCGACGCTCTTAAAGAATTGATGCGCGCTGGAGAAGCCTTGCTCTTTCCTTATCCTGGACAGAACGCTGCCGAATGTTCTGGCGTTAATCATGCTCCCAGTATATCATATCGGTTTAGCCAATGGCTAAGCTGAAGATGTTTATGTTTAGCCGCCGCTCCTGGGTCGAAAAACAAGACTATTCTGTGTCGTTAGCCTCATGTAATCCAGCGCCGGCCGGGGTAAACTATACCAAGAGGTTTTGTAAGGCTGCACGGTAAGCCATATTCAAGCCTGGTTAAGGGTAAGGAGAGTAAATATGAAGAAATTGATATTAGCGGCGGGAGTTGTTTGTGCAACTGTTATGGCGGTGAGCGCGGAAGAAACGCGCCGGGATTGGAATAAAGACATGGAGGCCCAGTTCGGGAACATGCAGACATCTAATGGGGAGTTCGACACCAGCATTCCCGTCTTCGAGAAAGGCGGCGGCAATGTTCCGGAGCCCAAGGCCGCGGTGGTTGAAGGGGTGTCTGCCGGCGAGGCGGCCTGCGTTGCTGAGGCCTCCCGGCCTTTCCACGACCCTTCCGGCAAAATCGTCGAAGTAGCTTCTCTTTCCATAGCGCAGGCTGCGCGGCTTTGTAAAGGCGCAAGTGATACCTCGCCTGCGGAATGCCGCGAATTCGCCTACATCCACACAGGTCTTTCAAAGGAAGAGGAGGTTGGACTTTGTACCGGGGCAAAGAGCAATAAGCCTGTTTATTGTTACGTGGACGACGTCGTATATCCCGCTTCCAGAGAGGAGTCACTGCGGTATTGCAGTGGCATTGATGAAAATATCGCCAATGGCGGCTGGACGTTTCCTAACTACCACTACACGGGGACCAAGGCGGCGCCGCGATGATCAGGCGGGGCCCCTTTTCTCCGGAGGATTTATTGTGAAGTAGAAGGCGGCGCCTTTATCCTCGGCGGCTTCCGCCCAGATCCTCCCGCCGTGGCGCTCGACGATGCGGCGCACCGTGTTCAAGCCCACGCCTGTGCCGGGGAATTCGTCCGGGGAGTGGAGCCTCCGGAAAGGCTGGAACAGTTTGTCCGCGGATTTCATATCAAACCCCTTACCGTTGTCCTTCACGAAGTAGACCGTCTCCCCGTCCCGCTCCTCCGCGCCGAACTCCACCGCGGCATTTTCCGTCCCCCGCGTGAACTTCCAGGCGTTATCCAGCAGGTTCTCAATTACCTCCCTCAGCAGCCCGGCATCGCCGACGGCCCGGAGGTTCTGGGCGGCCTTGAACCCTACAGCCCGGCCGGGCCCGGCCTCCGCCAGGCGCTCCGCCGCCTCCGCCGCCAGCGCGCCCAGGTCCACTTCCTCAGATTTCAGCTCCAGGTGTATTGCGCGGGAAAGCCTGAGCAGACCGTCCACGACGACGGCCAGCTGCCCGCATCCTTTGCGTATTCTGGCAAGATAGTCCCTGCCCCCGGCGCTGACCTCTCCAGCGCATTCCTGCTCCAGCAGCGAGATGAAGGAGGCTATGCGCCGTATCGGGGCGCGCAGGTCGTGCGAGACGGCGTAGGTGAACGCCTCCAGTTCGGAATTGGCTTCGCGCAGGCCGGCCGCGGTCTTCTCCAGGCGCACCGCCGCGCCGACCAGTGCATCGGCCAGGAAGCCGCTGAGGGCAGCCGCGGCCAGGACCAGGAGGAACATGCCGGCCAGAACAAGATCGCGCGCCGCGTAGACTTCCCCGAGAGGCTGCTCGACGGCCACGGCCCAGCGCCCGCCCTTTACGGGCGCAACGGCCGTCATAAACTTATCGCCGCCGCGCGCGTAGGTCAGCACGCCGCGCAGGCCCTGTAAGGCCCTGCGCGCGGGGTCCTGCGCGCCAGCCGGGTGCAGCGGCCCGGGTCTGCCCCCGCTGAAGACGGTGTTCCCTTCATGATCCACAAGGTAGACCGAAGCCGAGCCTTCCAGGCGGATGCCGCGCAGCCAGGACACCAGCGTGCCGGCTTCTACCTGCAGGACAAGGTAGCCTTTAAGTCCGCCTTTGTCGCGCACCGGCGCCGCGCAGGCCACCACTGCAATGCGCGGCTCCGCCGCACGCAGGTAGAAGCCGGATATAAAAGGCACCTGCGCGCGCGCCACGCCCCTATACCACTCCCGGTAAGCGAAACTCCTCCCGCGCACTCCGGGCAGCCGCGGCCAATCCGCCCTGAGCACGCCCGCGCGGTCCGCCAGAAACACGCGGTTCACGAACGGGAAGTTCCCCGGCACGTCGCGGAGGAGGAGGATGGCTTCCTCCCAGCGGCCCTGCGACGCGAGCTCCCGGAACTTAACTCGGCTTGCC
>JAJZVJ010000034.1 GCA_021845705.1 bacterium | reverse complement strand
GATCTCTGCATGATGGAGTACTTGTTCATTTCCAGCGAGAAGAAAGCCGTGGGGACCGATTTTTCCACGCAGGCGTGGTAGGCCATGTTCAGCGCCAGGGCCGTTTTCCCCTGGCTGGGGCGCGCGGCGAGGATGATCAGGTCCGATTTCTGCAGCCCGCCTGTCATCATATCCAGCTTGGTGAAGCCGGTGGGCACCCCGGTGATGGCGCTGTGGTTGGAATAGTTCTTTTCTATGCGCGCCAGCACTTCGGTGGCGAGCTCCGAGGCCGGGGTGAAGCCGTGGGCGGTGTGGCGCTGGGCCACGCCCAGCACCTGTTCCTCCGCGAAATCCATTATCTTGTTGACGTCTTCGGCCCCGTCGAAAGATTTTTCCACGATATTGGTGGAAACGCGGATAAGCTCGCGCAGCAGCGCCTTCTCCTTTACTATCTGCGCGTAGGCCTGGGTATGCGCGGAAGTGGAGACTTTCTCCATCAGGTCGGAAAGATATTTCTGCCCGCCCAGTTCCTCCAGGCGGCCGCTCTTCTTGAGTTCTTCGGAAAGGGTCACTACGTCCACGGGCAGGCTGCGCGCGCGCAGGTCCAGGATGGCCTCGAAGATCCTGGCGTGGCGGTCGTTGTAAAAATGCTTGGGCAGGAGGATCTCGGTGACGTTCTCTATGACTTCTTTCTCAATAAGCATGGCGCCGAGCACGGCCATTTCCGCCTCGGAAGAATGTGGAGGAACCTTGCTGTAGGTCATAAACTGCCCCCTGCCTTATGGGCCGCCTGCGCGCTGCGCGCGGCGGCACCTCTGATGTATTGTAAATTCAAGCCCGGGCTTCGGCCGGAGGCCTTGGCGCCGGGCTTAAAGGAGTGAAATTACTTGCTCTGCGCTGAAACCGCTACTTTTATCTTGGCCGTGATGTCCTGCTTGAGGGCGATCTCCACCTCGAAGGTCCCCACCGCTTTTATGGAAGCGGGCAGGCGTATCATGTCCTTGTGTATCTCCATGTCGGCGGCGGCCAGGTTCTTTATGATGTCGCTTTTGGCAACCGAGCCGAACATAACGCCCTCTTCGGAAACGGGGCGGGAAAAGGAAAGGGTGATGGCCGAGAGGCGCTTGGCGAGCTCGTTGAGCGCGCCGTCTTCGGCGGCCACGCGCTTGGCGCGCTTGTCCGCGCTGTTCTTCCAGGCGCTCAGGGCGCCCTCGGTGGCGAGCTCCACAAGCCCGCGCGGCATCAGGAAGTTGCGGGCGTAGCCGTCTTTCACGGTCTTTATCTCGCCGGACCGGCCCAGGTTGCTGATATCTTTTTTTAGTATGACTTTCATTTTATAACTCCGTTAATTTGTACTGAAGTTCAGAAGGACGGAAGAGTCCCGCGCTTCAAGCCGCCGTGTCAGCCGCTGTAGGACATGAGCGACAGGTTGCGGTTTATCTTGACCGCCCGCATTATCTGGCGCTGGTGCTTGGCGCAGGCGCCGGTGATGCGCCGGGAAAGGATCTTGCCGGTGTCGGTGCAGAAAGATTTCACTATCTGCGCCTGCTTGTAGTCCACCAGATCTATGTGCTCAGCGCAGAGCCGGCACACCTTGCGGCGCGGGGCGAACCTGCGGGGACCGCCGGGGCGGCGGGGGCCGGCCGAGTCGCGGTGCATGGGGGCGCCCATGGGCCTGGGGGCTGCGGGCTGAACGGCTGGGGTTGTTTCTTTGTTCTCCATATTATTAGCTCCTGTTTATGTTAAAACGGCACTTCTTCTATGCCGGAAGGGTCGTCCTTCGGTCTGTTCTCACTGGCTTGCGCTTCGTACGCCGTTTCGGCGTGGACTTCTTCCGCGTCGTGGGGGGCCGCTTCGCCGCCCTCCGCGGCCGCCGCGTCGTGGGTCAATAGCTGCACCCTGCGGGCGGTCACTTTTATATCTTTCCGCTTCAGCCCGGATTTATCGGTATACTCAGAAGCTGTCAGGCGCCCTTCTATAATTACCGGGCTGCCCTTCCTTAACTTATCCTTGCAGCGTTCCGCCGCGGGACCCCAGACGGTAACGGATACGAAAGTGGTGTCATCCTTCCACTCGCCCGTGGCGGGGTCCTTGTAGCGGCGGTTCACCGCCACCGAAAAAGAACTTACGCCCTGGCCTTTCTGGGTAAAGCGCAACTCGGGATCGCGCGTCAGCCTGCCGGCTATCAAAACCTGATTCAACTCCGGAACCCGTATGTCCATAGGTCACCCGCAGGGGCTTCTTAGGCTTTTTTTACGGGTTCGGCGTTCGCCTTCATCAGCATGGAGCGAAGCACGGTTTCCTGCAGTTTCAGGCTGTGATTTATGGCCTTCACGCTCTCGCGGGGGACCTGGACCTTCATATAAACGTAGAAACCGTCGCGGTTCTTGCCTACGGCGTGGGAGAACTTCTTGCGGCCCAGCCTGTCTTCGGCAAGCACTTCGCCTTTCACGTCGGTGAGGATCTTTTTGGCTTTATCCACGGCCTCGCCGACTTCGGCGTCGGTAAGCTGCGGATTTATTATCAACATTAACTCATAGGTAGTCATAGTAGGTTTAGGATAGCAAATTAACGGCGCTTTTTCAACATGCGCCCGCGGGGAGAACAGATAAAGACCTGTTTCATATGGCCCGCTTTAAAGGGATGGCGCTTAAAATCCCCGTACCGCGCCAGGACCCTGAAACCGTTATAATGCACCAGCGCAAGCAGTTCCTCAGGAAAAAAGCACCGTAAATTAAGCGTTTTTTTGACCGTTTTACCGTCTTTTTCGCGCCTGTAATACCAGGTAATACGCGAAACCTGGGCCGCGCTGTCATAGGAATACCGCTCATTGACCAGCATTTTTCCGCCGCCGTCCGGGTCCGGATAATAAGCCAGCGGCAGCAGTTCGTCCGGGTCGCGGGTAAGGTGGCGCGGGTCCGGATTAAAAACGTCGAAGATAAAGCGCCCGCCGGGTGCCAGGTGGGCGGCTACGGAGGCAAAAAGCCCCTCTATATCTTCGCGGCGGCCCAGGTGCTGCATTGAATTGAAGGCCATGAAAATAAGTTTAAAGCGCCTGTCCAGCCTGAATTTACGTGCGTCGCCGCGCACGAAGTCTATTTTCAGCCCGGCTTCGGCCGCTTTTGCCCCGGCCCGTTCAAGCATAGGCGCGGCCAGGTCCAGTCCGGTAATGTTTATGCCGGCTTTCTTAAGGGGGATGGTCAGCCGGCCGGTACCGCAGGCCAGTTCAAGCACCGGGCCGCGGGCTTTTTTAGCCTCGGCAAGCATGAAGCCGGTGTCGTCGGCATAAGGCTGGTTGAAAGCGTCATACTGGCAACCGTTCCAGTAAACCTCCGAACCGTCGGCTATTTTAGTTCCGGCCATAAGGTATTTTACCTTTTTTCGGCGACCGGCCACTTGCTATAATTCTGTGATGATAAAAGAGTTCAACTGGAGGGCGGCGGCCGCGCCCGCGGCCATTTTCCTGGCCGCTTTCCTCGCTTTCGGACTTACCCTGACAGGCGGTTTCATGTGGGACGACCACCGCATGATAGAACAGAACCCGCACCTTTCGCTCACCACGGCCAACCTGGAGTCGGCCTTCAAGGGCGACCCTTTCGACCAGGGGCTAAATTATTACCGCCCCTTGCAGACCGTCAGCAACATGACCGATTTTTCCCTGTGGGGCTACCGTCCCTTCGGCTTCCACCTGACCAATTTTCTTTTTCACGCGGCCACCGCCGTCCTGTTCTTCTACCTGGCGCTGGCTCTCGGTTTCGGCCGCCCCGCGGCTTTCTGGGCCGCGGTCCTGCTCGCCGCGCACCCCGCGGCGGTGGAACAGCTGCTGATAATAGCCGGGCGCGCCGAGCTGGCTTCCAGCGCCTGCATTCTGGCCTCGCTGCTGCTTTTCCTTAATGGGAAGACCGCCCTTTCCTTTGTTTTTTTCCTCGCCGCGGCGGGCTTCAAGGAGAACGGGGTTATTACTCCCGCGCTGGCCGCGCTCTGCCTCTGGCACCTTAAAAGGGAAAAGAAAGATTACCTGAAGCTGCTTCCTTTTTTCGCTTTTATCCCCGTCTATCTTTTTCTCCGGCACCAGGCCCTGGGGATGGGCGCGCTTTCCAAAGGCTGGCTGCCGGTCCTCTCCGGATCGTTCCTGAAAGTCCCGCAGACGGTGCTCGTCTACCTTAAAGAGGCCGTACTGCCGTTCGACATGCATTCGCACCGCATGCAGCCGGCTTCGGCCCTGCTGAACTTCACCGCGCTGCCCGCGCTTGCCGCCGCCGCTCTCCTTATTTTGCGCAAAGGCTCCCGGCCATTGCTCTTCTGCGCGGCCTGGTACCTGCTGAACCTGGCCCCCAAGCTGCCGCTGCTCGCCACCAACGACCTGATGCTCGACCACTGGGTTTACCTGGCCAACGCCGGGCTCTTCCTGTGGGCCGCGGGGTTCATCGCGGAACGCGCGAACCTGCGGCGGCTCCTGCCGGCCGCCGCGGCGGTCCTGGTGCTGGCCTCGGCCTATAATATACCGCAGCGCGATACAGACCTGAAGATATATGAGCACGCGGCGCTGCGCTCGACCTCCAAGCCGATGCTCTACAACCTGGCCAGGGAATATTATTTGGCCGGCAGGGACCTGAAAAGCCGGGCGCTGCTTGAGCGCATAGTTAAGGAGGAGCCCTACAACGCCCTCTATCTCAACGGCCTCGCGCTGGCCCGCTGGAAAACAGGGGATATCCCGGGCGCGCTGGCCGCGCTGGACGCGGCGAGCGCGCTGAAACCCGGGGACCCGGACACTCTCTTTAACAGGTACAGCGTCCTGGCGGGGGCCGGGCGCGGCAGTGAGGCGCGGGCCGCCATAACCGAACTTGTAAAGACCACCCCGGATTTCCCCCCCGCGCTGCTTATGCTGGCGCGGGCGGACGCCGCCACCGGCAAACTCTCCGCCGCGGCCGCGCTATACGCGAAGATCCTGGCTGAGAACCCGGCCAACACCGACGCCCTTAACGATTACGGGGTGCTGCTGGCGCGGCAGGGGAAATACGACGAGGCTTGGGAACTTTTCACCCGCGCCCTGCGTTTTTCGCCGGGCCTGACGAGCACAAGGCAGAATTTGTTCCGCCTGGCGCGGGTCCGCGCGGCGCGACCCGCAAAACCGTAATTTATTCAGAGCTGCGCGCCCGGGTCCGCTTGCCGCCGCGCTTCTTTTTCCGGTAAGCGCGCACCAGGATAGTGGTAAGCCTGTCGGCCCCGGAGAGAACTGTTTTAAGCCCGCTCACCGTGGTTTTCACCAGCCTCTCCGGCTCGGACCCGATACACGGCAGGTTGATAAGGAAAACCGGGTGCCTGCCGGGATAGGCGGCTTCCAGTTTCTTCAGGAAAATACCCCTGGCCCTTTCGCACCCCGGGGCGTTAAGTTCCCCCGCCACAAAAAAAAGCGTGTCCATTTCCGCGGCTATCTTCAGGTCCTTCACCGCGGGCCCGGTATCCACAAGGCGCAGCCCGGCCGGAGAGAAGATATTCAGGTCCATCAGGTTCACGATGGAATCGAAAGAGGAAACCGCCGGCAGCACGGTGACCCTTATGCCGGAAGCCGCCATCTCCCCGGTCAGCCGCGCGGTGGTCCTGTTGAGGAACAAAGGGTTCCCGTAGGTCAGGAAACCTACCACATCATGCTCGCGGAAAGCTTCCTTCAGCCTTGCGGCCATCCCGTAACGCGGAACCTCCCGCAGGGACTCGAACCTGGCGCAGGCTTTAGCTATAAAACCTCCGTCGGCGGCGTCAAGGCAGTGGGAGAACACCGTTCCGCACTTTTTCAACGCGCCCATGGTCTCCAGGGTTATATGCTTCTGCTCCAGACCGCAGGAAGCGATGATAAGGGTTTTTGTTCTTTTCATTTAAAAGCAGGGCGGCGGGGCTAAACCAGGATCTTAACCACCACTTTTATCACCGGGCCCGGGGCGCCGGCCGCGAGCCTCGGGGCGTGCGCGTCTTCGGGATAGAGCACGGCGAGCCGCCCGGCCTCCAGCCGCAGCGGAGTCCACGCTCCCTCCGGCACGGTCCCGAAACAGACGTCTTTTCCTTCGTCGTAAGCTTCGTTCACCGCCATGTTCCTGAGCGGCGCCCAGCCTATGACCTCCGCCCCCGCGGCGACGAACTGCACGTCCGCGTATTTCCGGTGCGCCTCGAATTTTACGGCGCCGGCCTTCGTAGTTTCGTAGCGCTGCACCATGGCGAAGACCGTCCCGCCGTCTATTTCATATCTGCCGTCGGGGAGTCCCGCCGCGCCGGGGCGGCGCAGGAATTCGAGCGCCTTTTCCAGGCCCGGCGTCATGCGCAGCCTGCGAGCCGCGTTTTCAAGAGTTGAAACGATCATAGCCGCCTTCCCTTCAGACCGGCTTCACCTCATCGGCGCGGAAGCGCACCGCCTCCAGGCGCTCGAGGTCGCCTATATCCCGCCAGAAAGCGGACCTGTCCTCGAAGCCCCTGATGTTTTCGCCCGCGGCGGCCAGCCGGAGATAAGCCGCTGTTATGGTGAAGACCCCGTCCTCGGTCAGTTTGGGAAATATTCCGGGCGAGATCACCTGTATCCCGCTGAAAGCGTATGGCTTCAGGCCGGCGGCCGCCGCCTCCCCTTCCCGGCCTTTAAGGGACATCCCCGCGTCGAACAAAAGCTTTCTCTTTGAAAACCTGTCCCGTACCGCCAGCGTGGCCAGCGCGCCGGAGGCCAGGTGCGCGCGGTAAAGCGCGCCCAGGTCCATTTCGGAATAAACGTCGGAGTTGTAGGCGAAAAAAGGTTCCCCGCCGTCAAGGAAAGCCGCCGCTTTTTTAAGGCCTCCGCCGGTCTCCAGCGGGAAGGCTTCTTCGCGCGACAGTTCTATCTTAAGTCCGAAATCGCCCCTGGAACGCAGAAAGGCCGCTATCTTTTCGTGGAAATGATGGGTGTTTATCACGAGCTTGCGGACGCCGGCCGCGGAAAGCCGGCGGATGACCAATTCCAGCATCGGGGTCCCGTTTATCTCCACTAGCGCCTTCGGGACGGTGTCCGTAAGCGGCCGCAGGCGCGTGCCGAGCCCGGCGGCGAAAATAATGGCTTTCATTTGGCCGGCCCCGGGAATTCCCTGTGGCTCAGCTCCACCCTGGCGCCGTATTTCTGTTTTATGCGCGCGGCCAGGGCCTCGGCGCAATAAACGGAGCGGTGCCGCCCGCCGGTGCAGCCGAAATTCACCATGAGCGAAGTGAAGTTGCGCGAAAGGTAATTTTCCACGCTCATGTCGGTTATGGCGAAGACGCTCGCCAGGAACTTCGCCACCTCCGGCTCTTTCTGAAGATAATCCATGACCGGCTTATCTTTGCCGGTAAGCTGCGCGTACTCGGCGTAACGCCCGGGGTTCGGCAGGGCGCGGCAGTCGAAGACGAAGCCGCCGCCGTGGCCCTTTTCGTCCAGCGGCAGGCCGTTCCTGAAAGAAAAACTGGTAATGCGCACGGTCAGCCCCAGTTTTGTCTTGCCGAACTGGCGCAGGTAGGAGGAGGCGGCGATCCGCTTGAAGCACTGCGTAAGCTCCGGCAGTTTCACCTCCAGTTCCGCGTTCCGGAGCAGCCACTCTATATTGCGCACGGCGTAGGGCACGCTGTTTAAAAAATGCGTTTTCCCCTCGTAAAAACCGCGCAGGCCGTAGGCGCCCATAGCCTGCATTATGCGGATGTAGGCGAAGGCGTAGTAATGCCGCATAAAGGCTTCCCGGTCCAGCCCCGAGGCCAGGAGGTAGTGGGCCCGCAGCTCCGAGCGGGCCTCGGGAGAGAGATCGGCCTTGGCGTCATAAAGCAGGGAAGCCAGGTCGTATTGGGCCGCGCCTTTCCGCCCGCCCTGGTAGTCTATGAACCACGGCTCCCCGTCCCGAAGCATGATATTGCGGGACTGGAAGTCGCGGTAGAGGAAATAGTCCGCCGGGGCCTCAAGCAGGAAATCAGTAAAGCGGGCGAAATCGTCCTCCAGTTTCTGCTCGTTGAAGGGGATCTTGGCGAGCTTCAGGAAATAATACTTAAAGTAGTTCAGGTCCCACATTATGGACTGGCGGTCGAAACTGGCGCGGGGATAACAGAACTTCAGGTCCAGGCCCCGGCCCGCCTGCGCCTGGAAGCGCGGCAGTACGTCAAGGACCTTTTTGTAGGCCGCCATTACCCGGGGCGGGACCTCCCCGCCCTTGCGCCCGGCCCCCAGGTAGTCGAAAAGAGTGGTGCTGCCCAGGTCCTCCTCGAGGTAGATCCCCTGCGCCTGGTCGGCGGCGTAAATTTCCGGCACCGGCAGTTTCTCGGCGCGGAAATGGCGGGAGAACTCCAGGAAGGCCCTGTTCTCCATTTTGTCCGGACCGAACGCCCCTATTACGGAGCGGCTTGCGTCCCTGAGGCGGAAAAGGCGCCGCGCCGAGCCGTCGGCCTTCAGCGGCTCGAAAGCCTCCGGTTCGAGGCCGAAGGTTTTTTTATACAGCGCCCTCAGCGGAGTTTCGGGCTGGCTTTTGAATTCCGCGGCTTCCTTTTCTTTGTTCTTAAGCGGCATAGTTTCCCTTTTTCGGACCCCACCTTATTCTAGGATTTACCAAGCCGCGCGTAAATGGATAAAGGCCGCCGGCTGGCATTATGGCCGAAGATTATTTACAATAGTTTACCTTGAACATTGTTTGGACCAGGAGCGTATGACCGATTACCCCCTCGCTTTGCTGTTCGGCTTCATAGAAGGCGTTACCGAATTCCTGCCCGTCAGTTCCACCGCGCACCTGCGCCTGGCCAAGGCGCTGCCGTTCATCCAGATACCCCTCACCGACCCGTATTGGAAGATGTTCGACGTGGTCATACAGCTGGGCGCGGTGCTCTGCCTGCCTATCTACTTCCGCAAGCGCATCGCCGAATTCTTAAAGACTTTCCCGGTAAACCCGCTCACCGGCAAGCGCGACGCGCTCAACCACCCGGTGACACTGGTGCTGCTGGCTTTTTTTGTGACGGCCGGCCCGGCATTCCTGCTTACAAAACTTATCAGCCATAACCTTGAGAGCCTCCAGGTAATAGGCTGGTCGCTGCTGATAGGCGGCGTGGTGATGTGGGTGGTGGATGTGCGATGCGGCAAGCCGCGGACCACGGACATGAACCAGATGAACTGGCTGCAGTCAGTGTGGATAGGCGCGGTGCAGATCCTGTCGGCCGTTTTCCCCGGCGTCAGCCGGTCCATGGCCACCATAGCCGCCGGCCAGACCGCGGGCCTGTCGCGGGTGGGGGCGCTGGAATTCTCCTTCTTCGTCTCCATCCCCACTATGTTCGCGGCCACCGGTTACGAACTGCTTAAAACGCTGATGCACGGGCATGGCGCGGAGGCCCTGGCCCCGCTTGCGATGACCCCGCACCAGTGGCTCACGCTCGGCATAGGGTTCGCGGTCTCTTTCTTCGTCGCGTGGGCGGTGGTGGCGTGGTTCATGGCCTGGGTGCGCAAACGCGGCTTCGTTCCGTTCGCCGTCTACCGGATGATCCTCGGCCTGTTCATCCTTTTACGCCCGCATTAACCGGTTTTCCGGGTACGGAGATTTTCGGCCGCCGTCCGCCCGCCTTTTCACTCCCCCAGCGCGTTAACGGCCGCCCGCATCCGGGGGGAAAGATCTTCTTCAGCGGTATCCCCGGCCTCGCTGTTCCAGGAGGAGGAAAGGCAGAACCATTCCCCCTTTTTGTTCTTAAGCAGCCAGGTCATGGAAAGCACCCCGGGCTCCGCGCCGCCCATATACCCGGCATAGGCTATCTTATCCCGCGGGATATCAAGGCCGGGGTTCATCGCGAGTATCTCCAGCGCCTTCGCGTCGTTCTTTTTCCGGAAGTAATCCATCAGGCGGCAAAGGTCCGAAGGCGACGCCGGCCATTCCACTTTATCCACTCCGAAAGGACTACGCTTCACGTTTTCGGGGGCCAGCGGGACTTTTGAGAGGGAGGAAAGGAAATCGTATTTATTCGCGGCCGGCAGGTTCAGGTATTCGAGCGAGGCCCCCGTATCCGCTTTCAACTTGAACATTTCCGAGGTTTTCAGGAACGGTTCCAGGCGTTCCGGGGCGGAATGCCCGAGGGCGGCCAGGTCGGCCTCTATCGTCCGCCTGCCGAGCGCGGAGATCAGCGCGTCGGCGGCGGTATTGTCGCTTTCCGAGATCATCAGCGCGGCCAGGGTATGCGCCGTAAGAGGCGAACCGTCCGGCCAGCCGCGGAGGCCGCCCGCGGGCAAAGATCTGTCCGCGGCCTTAAGCCTGTAGATCTTTTCCCAGGAAACCCTCTCTTTCAGAAGCGCGCCGAGGACATAAAGCTTGAAAGCGGAGCCTACGGCGAAACAGTCGTCCTCGTTAAGGGCCTCCAGGGTTTCCGCGTTCTCCCCCAGCCGCCTCACAAGCAGCCCGGTTTTGCCGGGCAGGGCCGCAAGCCGCGCCCTGACTTCCTCTAGAACGGCGCTCTTCAGGTAGCCCGGACTGAAAAAAATACCGTTTATCTTCCCGGTCCCGGCGTCCAGCGACAGCGCCAGCGGAACGCGGTAGCCGCGGTCCGTATCAAGGAAGAAATGCCCGGAAGAGGCCGCGGAGCTGCAGAGCAGGGTCTGCGAGACGGCCCCGTTGTCCCTGTAGATCCCGGCCAGCACCGCCGTAAGCTTTTCAAGGGAGATCTGCCTGAACAGGCTTTTGTCGAATATCTCCTCCATGCCGGCGGGCTTTCCGGTTATCCTGGCCGAGACCTCCCGCGCGGCCCGCTCAAGGCCGCCCCCCCCGTCCTGGCCGGCAAAGGACGGGAACGCGGAAAAAGCCAGCAGGGCGAAAGTTGGCAGCGAATATTTCATCCTAAAATTATACAATGCTATGCGCGCGCAGTAACCCCGGGCGCGCGAAGACCGCGGCCAGGCCGGGAGCCAGGAGACGATAATGGACCTTATACTTAGAGACATCAAAGACGGCATAGGCGTACTAACCCTCAACAATCCCAAAAGGCGCAACGCGCTGAGCCTGGAACTCTGCGACCAGCTGGTGGCCGCGCTCGAAGAGTTTAAAAAAAAGAAGATCACGGTGGTGATAATCCGCGCCGAGAAGAACGCGCGCGTCTGGTCCGCCGGGCACGACATAACGCAGCTCCCCAAGGTTCACCACGACCCGCTGGCCTACGACAGTCCCATGGAACAGGCTTTCCGCTGCATACAGAACTATCCCGGGCCGGTGATAGCCATGATACAGGGCAGCGTCTGGGGCGGCGCCACGGACCTGGCCGTGACCTGCGACCTGGCCGTAGGCGACGAAACCTCCACCTTCGCGATCACCCCCGTCAAGATGGGCCTGCCGTACAATGCCTCGGGCATCATGCATTTCATAAACCGCGTCGGCAGCAATATAGCCAGGGAAATGTTCTTTACCGCCGCCCCCGTCAAGGCCGAACGCGCCTACCACTTCGGCATACTCAACCACCTGATAAGCTCCAGGGA
>JAJZVJ010000033.1 GCA_021845705.1 bacterium | reverse complement strand
GAATCGATCGTTGAAAAGCTCTCGCGCTGCCGCCAAACCTTGGAACAGATCCAACCAGGCTGCACTGTGCCGCGCAGGAGAAAAAGGAAAAAGTAGTTGTCCAGTTATTTATGAGACACTACACTAGGTGGCGCACATGACTTATTACTTGTTGCTGATAATTAACCGCCGGGGAAGTCCGGCGGTTTTGTTTTTGACGGAACAGTGCGTGTATGCCGATTTATCCCCATTTGCTAAAATAACCGCAATTGGACGCGAGCGTATCTGATGGGATGCAAAAGGTGGCAAGCACCTTTTAATTGGGACTGATGAGCGTGGCAGGGGAGGAAATATGCTTTTTGACGCTTTTAAGATCAGGGACATAGTTTTCAAGAACCGCATAGCGGTTTCGCCGATGTGCCAGTACTCCAGCGTGGACGGCTTCGCCAACGACTGGCACCTGGTGCACCTGGGGAGCCGGGCGGTGGGAGGCGCGGCGCTGGTAATGACGGAGGCCGCGGCGGTGGAGGCGCGCGGGCGCATAAGCCCGCAGGACCTGGGGCTGTGGAAGGACGAGCACGTCCCGTTCCTTAAAAAGATAACCGATTTCATAAAGGGCCAGAACGCTGTGCCCGGGATACAGCTGGCGCATGCGGGCCGCAAAGCGTCGGTCACGCGGCCCTGGGACGGGGATTCCCCGCTGGGGGAGGCCGGGGGTGGCTGGCAGGCGGCGGCTCCGAGCGCGGTCCGGTTCGGGGCCGGGTCCCAGGTACCGTACGCCCTTACCCTTGAGGAGATCTCCGCTATACCCGGGCTGTTTGCTGCCGCCGCCGGGCGGGCGCTGGCGGCGGGGTTCCAGGTGGTGGAGCTGCATGCGGCCCACGGCTACCTGCTGCATGAATTCCTTTCGCCCGTGGCCAATAAGCGCGCCGACGCTTACGGCGGGGAGTTTAAGAACCGCGCGCGCCTGGCGCTGGAGACGGCCAGGGCGGTGCGCAAGGTCTGGCCCGCGGGCTTTCCCCTTTTTATGCGCATCTCCGCCACGGACTGGCTCGGTGATGGCGCCTGGGATATAGCGCAATCCGTAGAGCTCGCGCGCGCGCTGAAGAACGAGGGGGTCGACCTGGTTGACTGTTCCTCCGGCGCGATCGCGCCCGACGTGGCGATACCGGCCGGGCCGGGGTTCCAGGTGCCTTTCGCGGAAAGGATTCGCCGGGAGGCGGGGATACCCACGGGCGCGGTGGGTTTTATCGTCTCGCCGGAGCAGGCGGAAACCATCGTCAGGACCGGGCAGGCGGACCTGGTGCTTCTTGGCAGGGAATATCTGAGGGACCCGTACTGGGCGCTGCATGCCGCGCCCAGGCTGCACGTAAAGGTTCCGCCGCCGCCGCAGTATTTACGGGCGTTATAAAACGGTAGACATAGGGGACGTACCTGACTTATTGCTTGTCGCTGACGATAAACCGCCGGGGAGACCGGCGGTTTTGTCCGGGCGGGGAACGCGCGGCCGCCGGGACGGGGCATTTGCTAGTGTAGTGTATCTGACACTTCTTTACTTATGGGCCGCTGGATAATAGTGTTTTACGACGAGAGCAAAAGCAAAGGGACTTCTGCGACACTACACTAGAATAATCCGAGGAAATACGGGCGCGCCCCGTGTTTACGCTGAAGCGCCGGGCCAACCAGGAGAAAAATATGAAATGGATAACAAGAGCTCACGTGCACGTGGACAGGGTGGCCTGCCCCTGGCTGATAGAAAGGTTCGTGGACTCCCAGGCGGAGGTGATCTTTGCGGCGGACAGCCTGGTGGAGAAGATAGGGCGGGAAGAGAACGCCATCCCGTTCGATATCGAGGACGCCGAGCTGGGCCACCACGACGGCGACTGCACCTTCAAGGCCATCCTCCGGAAATACGACCTGGACGACCCCGTGCTGCTGAAGATGGCGGACATAGTGAACGCGGCCGATACCGGCAACCTGAAAGCGCACCCTTACGCCGCGGGGCTCGAGGCCGTGGCCCGCGGTTTCTCGCTGATGTTCCCCAACGACGACGAGAACCTGGAACACCAGTTCTTCGTCTACGACGCCCTCTACGCCGCGCTTAAAAGCGAGAAATAGCGGGCGGGAGCGGTTATTACTTTAATAAAGCTGACGTTCAAGGGGAGAATAATGGCGCGTAAAATATTTTTTCTTTTGTGTGTGCTGGTCTCCGCCGCGGGCAGGTCGTATGCGGCGGACGGCTTTATGGGGCATTACGGCTACCTGCTGACCGTTCCCGAGGGCTACAGCACCAAGGCGAGCTTTAAAGAGGAAGCGGAGGTGGTGCTTTTCTTCCCCAAAGCCTGCGAGGACTTAAGTTTCTCCGAATGCGGGAAAATAGGGCTTTTGGAACTCACCGTGCTGCCTAAACGGTGGGTTAAGAAAGACGGGATAACTTCTTTCAAACAATATATAGACGCCGTAGTCCAGGGCGTGCTTAAGGCCAAGGCTGCGCCTGTTGTGACCAGGGGCAAAATTGCCGGGCTGCCTTCCGCGAAGATCTATATGAGGGTCCCCTCCCAAAGCCTGAACGCCATGTTCATGCTTGAGGGCTCCAAGGTCTATTACCGGGTTAAATTCCGCGAGAAGGTCTCGGAAAAACTTGCGGCCGGCCTGCTGTCCTCCCTGTCCGAGGTGGCGCCCTCCGATACTCCCCCGCAAGAACACTAAATCGTCGGACTACTAAGGAACTGGCCGCTATAAGTGATAATACTCGCTGCGCTTCCCGGACAGGAAAAAAGCACGAAGGCCGGAAAAAGGCCGGAGCCCTGATTTCATCCGGTCCCGCCTCTCCTCATCCGGCGGCCTAAGTTCACCGGGGAAATAGGGTGCGCTGATGCGTTCCCACGGCTTAGTCCTGGGCGCGGGGGGCCTGCTGGAAGCGCTGGATCAGGTCGCGGATGGCGCCGGCGTCCTGTTTGGTGTGGCCGTGGCTTACTATGGGGTCTGAGCCGCCGGTGGAATCTATCCGTATGTCGGCCCAGACCAGGCCGGTGTGGATGCTCACCGAGGCCACTTTTGCCATAGCTATGCTTTCCTCGTCGGAGCCGGTAAGGGTGGGTTTTATCCTGCTTACCCGGTCGGGCGTTACCTCTATGCGCACCGGGAACAGGAAGTTCCCGGCGGTCAGCCGGCTGGCAACGAATATCCGTGTCTCTTCCGCCATGGTTCTCTCCTTGAAGAATAACGCCTGCTAACGTTATAATACAATACTTGCGGAAAAAAGACAGCAGGGGCGTGCCGCGGAAGGGTAAAAGGTCGCGGGAACTTTTACAACCGTTTAGTTGCCCCGCCCGTAATACCAGGGAGTCCTCTGCGCGCTGGCCAAGCGCGCCGCGCGGACCGGAGCCGCTGGATAGACGGGTATTTAAAGGAAAAAATGACTATTCTCAGCCGTGGTTTATTCTTCGTCCTGGCCCTGCCGCTTGCGGCCGGGGCCGCAGTTTCCACCGTTCACAAGGATTTTAGTGCCGACGGGATAACGCAGCTGTCGGCGCGCTCCGTCGACGGGTACATCTCTGTCTCCGCCGGCGCCGCCGGCACTATAGGCGCCGATATGACTTACGACGAGGAGAACTGCCTGGTCACGGCCGAAACGCGCGGCAAAACGGTATATCTGGAAGCAAAAGAAAAAAAGCGCTGGCACCTGTTCTCTGTCAGCTCCAAGGATAAGCCTTGCGCCAAATTCGAGATAAAAACCCCGCCGGGCACGGACGTGGACGCGGTTACCGTATCGGGCGATATAAAGGTGCAAGGCGTCAACGGGGCGGTCTCGGGTGAAACGGTGTCGGGAGACGCCGCGGTGTCAGGGGCATCGGGCCTTTCCCTTACCACCGTAAGCGGCGGCGTGAAGTTTTCCTCGGTTACGGGAAAAATCCACCTGAAGACCACCAGCGGAGACATTTCAGGCGGCCTGAGCGCGTCCGAAGACGTGGACGCGCGCACCGTAAGCGGCGGCGTAACGCTTGCCGTGTCAAAGCCAGCGGCAAAAGGCGTTTTCGAGCTGAGGACGGTAAGCGGGGACGTGGAACTGGATTTTCCTAAAGGCGCTAAAGCCAATACCACCTTCCATTCCATTTCCGGGGGACAGAAAAATAACATCGTAAACGACCCCGCGGCCGGCCTGATAATAAACGTCAAGACTACTTCCGGCGGCTTGACCCTGAACGGCAAATAAGGGCCGGCGTAACGCGCCGGCCGGGGGGCTCCGCCGCGGCCGCAGCGGCCCGGGCGGCTCAGCTCAGTTCTTCCAGCCAGGCCTTGCTGACCCGGATAGAGGCGAGGGTCTGCTTCTTTAGAACGGTTTTCTTCGTATCGGCCGCGTACGCCAGCAGGGAAAGCCCGTGGGTAAAGGCCCTGAAAGCGGAGGCGAGTTTCCATCCGTCGGGTATTTGGCGTGGAGCGAATAAAGATCCCCGTGTACCAGCGCCCCTTTCCCGGCCGCGCCGAAGTCCGTTTCCCCGGCGGGCCTGCCGGCTATCATTTTATACCCGACGAACGGGCGGCCGGTAACGCGGGACTTCCTGGAGGCGTACAGAAAACGCGGGGTTCTTAGCGAGGTCTTCACCAAGGGCGCCAGGTCAAGCTCGGCCAGCATGCATTCCACGCCGGCCAGGCGCCTTGGGAAGCGGAAGACCAGGTTATTGTTCACCAGGTAAACAATGTTGTCCCAGCCTTCCCCCAGCGGTTTTATGCGGGCCGTTTTAAGGCCGCACTCTTCTGCGCAGACTTTTAGCGCGGCGGCTGTATCTACCGTAAATTCGGCGTCCCAGGTGTTCATTTCTCAAGTATATTAAATCCCAGGTCCGTTAGTTCTGATGAGCTGCCTTCTGCCCGGTTTGGTAAAAGGCCCTTCCGCGTTCTCCGTCCTGAATTGGAAAACGAGCGTCAAAAGTGATAGATTAACCTGGTAGGCAGGCGAAACTCCGGGGCGCGGTGCGGTGTCCGGGAAAATCTGATTAAGAACACAGGAGATATTTTATGGCGAATTTGAACAAGGTCATGCTTATCGGGCGTCTTACCCGCGAGCCGGAGATAAAAGAATTCAGCAACGGCGGGAAAGTGGCCAATATGGGTTTCGCGGTCAACAACCGCCGTAAGAACCCGCAGAGCGGGCAGTGGGAGGAAGTCCCGGTGTGGGTGGACCTGAAAGCTTTCAGCAACGAGACCGGCCGCAAGCTGGCCGACCTGGTGGAAAAATACCTGCACAAAGGGTCGCAGGCTTACGTCGAGGGACATCTGGTCCTTGAAGAGTGGGCCGGCAAGGAAGACGGCAGGAAACAATCCAAGATGGTGGTCTACGTGGATTCTATAGAGTTCCTTGGCAGCCGCGGCGACTCCGGCGGCGGGGACTCCGAGGCTGCCGAAGCCGTGCCCGCCAGGAGCGCAAGGGGCGCCAAGGCCGGGAAAGGCGGCGGCGAAACAGGCGGCGGTGAAGGAATAGAGGAAGTCCCGTTCTAAGCGTTACCCCGCGGCGCGCAAGGCGCGGCGGCAACTCCGGCGTCCGCATCCGCGGGCGCCGGTTTTTTCTTCCCGTTGCGGGGCGGCCGCGGAACCTTCTCGGCCCGGGCCAAGGGCACGACGGAGGAGAAGCGATAAATTTTAAAACCTCCCGCCTTTTTTGTATTATTATGTTATTGAAATCCCCGGCTTGCTTGGGGAATGATTTTGGCGGGGCGGAGGCGCTTTGAACTGCCTCCCGGTTCCGCGCGGACATCATTCCATGGAGGTACTGACTATGTTAAGCTTCAACAGAAAAATACTCTTTGTGGGCTACGGCGCGGTGGCGCAATGCGCGCTGCCGGTGTTGCTTAAGCTTGTGAAGGTGCCTGCCAAAAATATCACGGTCATGGATTTCGAGGATCGCCGTAAAGCGCTTAAACCCTGGACGTCAAAAGGCGTGCGTTTCGTGCGCGCCAAGGTCACAAAACAGAACCTCGGCTCCCTGCTGGGGAAATATCTTTCCGGGGGCGACCTGCTTATAGACCTGGCCTGGAACATAGACGCCTGTGTCGTCCTTCAGTGGTGCCACGACCACGGGGTGCGCTATATCAACACCTCAACCGAGGTGTGGGACCCTTACGCCGGCGCGGTGGACAAACACCCTACCGAGCGCACCCTTTACTGGCGGCATATGAACCTGCGCCGCATGACGGCCAAGTGGAAAACCCCGGGCCCCACGGCGGTTATAGAGCACGGCGCTAACCCGGGCCTTATCTCCCATTTCGCCAAGAAGGGCCTGCTGGACATAGGCTCCCGCCTGCTGGCCGAGAAAAAGGTCAGGGGAAGCAAAGCCGAAACCTTAAGGCAGCTTATCAAGGACCGGACGTTCAACGTGCTTTCCAAAGAACTGGGAGTAAAGGTCATACATGTCAGCGAGCGCGACACCCAGGTAACGGACAGACCCAAGCAGGTGAACGAGTTCGTCAACACCTGGAGCGTGGAAGGCTTCCGCGAGGAAGGCGTCACCACCGCCGAGATGGGCTGGGGCACGCACGAGAAGGAGCTCCCTCCTTTCGCCTACCAGCACAAAGAGGGGCCGAAGAACCAGATCTGCCTGGCCCGCATGGGCATGAACACCTGGGTCTCCACCTGGGTCCCGGACTACTGCATCCGCGGCATGGTGGTGCGCCACGGCGAGGCGTTCACGCTTTCCGACAAGCTGACCGTCTGGAAGAACGGCAAAGCCGTCTACCGCCCCACGGTGCACTACGCCTACTGCCCGGCCGACGCCGCCATAGCTTCGCTTAACGAACTGCGCGGCCGGGACTACGAACTGCAGGATAAAGTGAGGATAATGGGCGACGAGATCATCAGCGGCTACGACATACTGGGCGCGCTGCTGATGGGGCACCAGTACAACGCCTGGTGGACGGGCACTATCCTCGGCATAGAAGAGTCGCGCGAACTGGTCCCGCACCAGAACGCCACCACCGTGCAGGTAGCCATAGGGGTGATAGCCGCGGCCATGTGGACGATAGAGAACCCGGAGCGCGGCCTCTGCGTGCCGGACGATCTGCCGCACGAATACGTGCTTAAGATAGCCAAGCCCTGGCTGGGCAAACTGCATTCCGCGCCCTCGGACTGGACGCCGCTGCTGCATTACACCAACGCTTTCAAGGGCCATAACAACCCCGCCGTGGACAGGAAGGACCCCTGGCAGTTCAAGAACTTCCTGATCACCGACGGCGACTGACCGATTGGTAAAAAATCAAGATCGGGAAACCGGAGGAGAGACAAGAACAGAAATATGATCACAAAGAAACAGATGCAGGAGCTCGCGAAGAAGCACGGGACGCCGCTGTTCATAATGGACCACGAGGAAATACGGCGCAACTACGCCCAGTTCAAAAAATACCTGCCGCGCGTGCAGGCTTATTACGCGGTCAAGGCCGAGCCTATGCCGGAGATAGTGAAGACCCTCTTCGACGCCGGCGCCAGCTTCGACGTGGCCTCCATGCCCGAGTTCCTCATCGTGCACGAGAATATAAAGAACATGCCGGACAAGAAACGTCTGGACTGGATCTGGGACAAGATCATCTACGCCAACCCGATAAAGCCTAACGAGACGCTTAAACAGCTGGACCCCTACAAGCCGCTCGTGACCTTCGATAATATCGAGGAAGTTCACAAGATAAAAAAATACGCCCCGCACGCGGGCCTGGTGCTGCGCATCAGGGTGGCCAATACCGGCGCCGTGGTGGAGCTTTCCTCCAAGTTCGGCGCTTCCCCCGGCGAGGCCGTGGACCTGATCCTGGCCGCAGAAAAACTCGGCCTCGGGGTGGAAGGCCTCAGTTTCCACGTGGGCAGCCAGACCACCAACTTCGAGAATTTCGTGCAGGCCATCAACCTGTCAGCGGATATCTTCAAGGAAGCGAAAGAGCGCGGCCACACCCGCATGAACCTGCTCGATATCGGCGGCGGCTTCCCGGCCCCGTACGACGCTTCCGTAAAGCCGTTCAAGGAGCTGGCTACTAAGATCAACTCCGAGATAAACAGGCTCTTCCCCAAGAACATAGAGATCCTGGCCGAGCCCGGCCGCTTCATGATAGCCACCGCCGGAACTTCGGTGGTGAAGATCAACGGCAAAGCGGTGCGCGACGGCAAGACCTGCTATTACGTCGATGACGGCGCCTACCACACCTACTCCGGCATCATCTTCGACCACCAGCACTGCCACATGAAGTCCTTCCGTAAGGGCCACGAGCAGATCTGCGGCGTGTTCGGCCCCACCTGCGACGCGCTGGACGTTATCTCCATGTCCGAGAACCTGCCCGACGACCTGAAGCTGGGCGAGCTGCTCTACAGCGATAACATGGGCGCTTACAGCCACGCCTCATCCACCTGGTTCAACGGCTTCCCTCCCGCGAAGGTAATACACATAAACCGCGCGAAAGGGGCCGCTAAGAAAAAGGCGGCGAAGCGGTAGCGCCGCCCGAAGGCCGAAAAGAAAGACCGGAGGTTTTCCTCCGGTCTTTTTAGTTTCCCTGGTGCAACAGGCCGGTCTACTCCGTCTTCATGTAGGGGTAGCGGTAATCCGTCGGCGGGGCGAGGTTCTCTTTTACCGTCCTGGGCGAGGCCCAGCGCAGCAGGTTATGCGGCCAGCCCACTTTGTCGTTGGTGCCGGAGGAGCGGCCGCCGCCGAAGGGCTGGCGGTCCACCACCGCCCCGGTGGGCTTGTCGTTTATGTAGAAATTCCCGGCCGCGTACAGCAGCGCTTCGGAAGCCTCCTTCACGGCCCCGGCGTCGCGGGCGAACACGGCGCCCGTCAGCGCGTAAGGGGAGGTCTCGTCGCAGATCTTGAGCGTCTCGGCGAATTTGGCGTCCTCGTAGACGAATACGGTCATCACCGGCCCGAAGATCTCCTCGCGCATGGTCTTATACAGCGGATCGGCCGTTTCTATAAGGGTAGGCCTTATGTAATAGCCGTCCGTCTCGTCGCAGTCGCCGCCGGCCAGTATTTTAGCCGCCGGCGCCGTTTTAGCCAGGGCCAGGTGCCCCTTTATGCTGTCGTAGGCCGACTTGTCTATAACGGCGTTCATAAAACAGGAAAAATCCCCGCAGGGGCCCATTTTTATCCCGTCTATCTGGGAGACCAGGTCATCCTTGATCTTGTTCCAGACGGAGCGCGGTATGTATGCGCGGCTGGCGGCCGAGCATTTCTGGCCCTGGTATTCGTAGGAGCCGCGGATGATGGCGGTTTTCAGCGCTTCCGGGTCGCAGGAATTATGCGCGAAGATGAACCCTTTGCCGCCGGTCTCGCCTACCACGCGCGGGTAGTCCTTGTACTTGTAGAGGTTGCGCGCTATGGAGGTCCAGACGCTGTTGAAGACCGGGGTGGAGCCGGTGAAGTGGACGCCCGCGAAGTCCGGGCTGTCTACGGCGTGCGCGCCCACCTCGCCGCCGGGGCCGGGGACCATGTTTATGACGCCGTCCGGGAGCCCCGCCGCCTGCCATAGTTTCATAAGGAAGTGCGCTGAAAGAACGGCGCTCGAGGCGGGCTTCCAGACCACCGTGTTCCCCATCAAGGCAGGGGCGGTCGGCAGGTTGCCGGCGATGGAGGTGAAGTTGAAAGGCGTCAGCGCGAAAATAAACCCCTCGAAAGCCCGGTATTCCAGGCTGTTCTTTTCCTGCGCGGAAGAGGTGGGCTGCTGCTCGTAAAGCTGGGACAGGTAGAAGGGGTTAAAGCGGTAGAAATCTGTCAGCTCGCAGGCCGCGTCTATCTCCGCCTGGTGCGGGGTCTTGGACTGGCCCAGCATAGTGGCGGCGTTCAGGGTCTGGCGCCATGGGCCCGCAAGCAGGTCCGCGGCTTTCTGGAATATGGCCGCCCTTTCCCTCCACGGGGTAGCGGCCCAGCCCGGCCGCGCCGTGTTCGCGGCGTCTATGGCGAGCTGCACCTGCGCGGCGCCGGCTTTGTGGAAGCGGCCTAGTGTTTTTTTATTGTCGTGGGGGATGATTATGCCGGAGGTTTTCCCGGTGCGGATTTCCTTGCCGCCTATCACAAGCGGGATATCCGCGGTCGCGCCTTTTAATTCCGCAAGTTTGGCCGCCAGCTCCGCGCGCTCCGGGCTCCCCGGAGCGTAATCCTTTACAGGCTCGTTCTCAGGCCTTTGTATTTGTAGTGCCGTGTTCATCAGCTTGCCTCCCCTGCGCTCCGTTAAAACCGTTCCGATATAATATATCAAAAAAAAGGGGACAGGCTGCTTTTTACGCTAAAATCCTCTAAAATCCTTATAATATAAAAAAGGGGACAGGCTACTTTTTTTGTCAGGGGGCGGTCGGGCCGCCGGAAAGATCTGGGAACTTTATTCCCTGGGCCAAAGGCGCCCTGTTGGTGTAATTAATGGTGTTGGTCTGACGGCGCATGTAAGTCTTCCAGGCGTCCGAGCCGGATTCCCGGCCGCCGCCGGTCTCCTTTTCGCCGCCGAAAGCCCCGCCTATTTCCGCGCCGCTGGTGCCGATATTGACGTTGGCTATCCCGCAGTCCGAGCCTTCGGCTGAAAGGAACTTCTCCGCCTCCCGCATGTTATTGGTGAAGATAGCGGAGGAGAGCCCCTGCGGAACGCCGTTCTGCAGGGCCAGAGCCTCGTCCAGGGTGGAGTATTTCATCACATAAAGGAGCGGCGCGAAGGTTTCTTCCTGGACGATGCGGAAACTGTTCTCCGCTTCTATCACGCACGGCTTGACGTAGCAGCCGCTTTCATAGCCCGCCCCTTTCAGCACGCCGCCCTCAACCAGCATCCTGCCGCCCTCGGCTTTTGCTCTCTCGATCGCGGCCAGGTATTCCCGCACGGCTTTTGTGTCGATAAGCGGTCCCACGTGGTTCCGCTCATCCAGCGGGTTGCCTATGCGCAGCTGTTTATAGGCCTTTTTTATGTTCGCCGCGGTCTTGTCGTAAACGCTCTTGTGTACTATCAAACGGCGTGTGGACGTACAGCGCTGCGCGGCGGTCCCGACGGCGCCGAAGACCGCGGTGGGGATAAGCAGGTCCAGGTCTGCGTTCCCGGTAACTATTATGGCGTTATTGCCTCCCAGCTCCAGTATGGTGCGGCCGAAGCGCGCGGCTACCGTAGCCGCGACATGCCGGCCTATGCGCGTTGACCCGGTAAAAGACACCAGCGGGACGCGGTGGTCGTTGTTTATCATATCCCCGGCCGGGTTGCCGCAGACCAGGGTGCTGATCCCGCCGGGCAGGTCGTTGGCTTTCAGCACTTTGCCTATTATCTGCTGGCAGGCCACGGCGCATAGCGGAACTTTGGAGCTGGGTTTCCAGATCACGGTGTCGCCGCAGACCCAGGCCAGCGCGGCGTTCCAGGCCCAGACCGCCACGGGGAAATTAAAGGCGCTGATCACCCCGACCACGCCAAGGGGGTGCCACTGTTCGTACATGCGGTGGCCGGGGCGCTCGCTGTGCATGGACAGGCCGTAAAGCTGGCGCGACAGACCCACGGCGAAGTCGCAGATGTCTATCATTTCCTGCACTTCTCCGAGGCCTTCCTGGTATGATTTTCCCATTTCGTAGGAGACCA
>JAJZVJ010000032.1 GCA_021845705.1 bacterium | reverse complement strand
CGCACACAGCGGCACGTCGCAGATTCCATCGCGACTCTGCGCGATCTGATTGCACGCAGGCTTGCGCGATGGCTGCCCCAATGCCCCTGCTGTGCGCGGAGCCCTGCGGGCTTATGACACAGTAGTACTAGATAGTTTTCCTGAAAACTCCCTTCTTTTGAGCGTCTTCCCTGAAGCCCACGCGGCGCAGGTAGGCCGCGTGTTTCGGAGAGCCGCCGACCGCGGTGAAGGAAGAGAAACCTTTAAATGTTTCCGGGTTCTGCGGCCTGCTGAACAGGTAACGCGCGCTTTTAAGGTCGCGGTAGTCTTCTGCCACGTAGTCCAGGTGCACCTCTATTTCCGGGGCGTTCTCGGTGTAAATGAAAAGCCCCACCGGCATCAGGTTCCTCAGTATAAAAATGCAGCGCGGCTCTGTGAGGAGCGGCAGGTTGAACTCCGGAAAGAATTGCCGGATCCCGCGCGCGTGATAGGCCAGGAAATTGGCCAGCAGCGGGTCGCGGGTTCCCGCCGGCATCAGCTTAAAAACGTCCTTCCGGGATCTAAGGCTGATTATATGCCACAGGTCTATGGCCGCCACGAAAAGATTTACGGCAAAGACCGGCCAGGCCCGGGTAAGCCCGCCGTAAACTATGAAAAAGACCGCGCCGGCCAGGTTCAGCACGCGCAGGCGCAGGACGTTGCTGGTAAGCAGCGAGACCGCGACCAGCGCGGAGGCCAGGTACCCGATCAGTTCCAGGCTAGGGCCTTGATGCGGCACGGGCTTTTCCTCCGCGGCCGCCGCCGGCCTGTTTATGCGCCGCAAGTTTTGCCGCGAAAAGTATGGCGGCCGTCATCCCCCGCGGGTCGGCCTTGTGCTTCCAGGCAATATCGAAAGCCGTGCCGTGGGCCGGGGAGGTGCGCGGGAAAGTGAGCCCCCACGTCCAATGCACGGCCGGGCCGGCCCCCTGCGCTATCTTAAGCGGCACAAGCGCCTGGTCGTGATAAAGGCAGAGCAGCCCGTCGCTTTTGCCGGAGAGATGCGCGGCCCAGGCCGCGTCGGAGGGAAAAGGGCCCGCGGCGCGCACGCCTTTAAGCTTAAGCTCCCTGAGCGCCGGCCTCAGGAGCTTTATTTCCTCATCGCCGGTAACCCCGCCGTCCCCGGCGTGCGGATTGAGCGCGCATAGGGCTATGAGGGGGTCTTTTATCCCCAGCGCTTTTAGCGCGGAATTGAAAAGCAGGGCTTTTTCCTTTACGAGCCGTTTAGTGAGCACGGAACTCAGGTCCTTGAGAGGGACGTGTTCGGTGACCAGCGCGGCGTTCAGGCGCCCGCGGGAAAACAGCATAAGGGGTTCCCGGTTTTCGAGTTTTCTAAAAAGGTCCGTGTGGGCGGGCGCGGGCGCTCCGGCCATGGCCCACGCTTCTTTGGAGATAGGGGCCGTTACCAGAGCGTCAAAAAAGCCCGCTTTGATGAGCCTGGCCGCCAAGAGCACCGCTCTTAGGGAGGCCGCCCCTCCGGAGGCGGTCGGTCCGGGCCGTGAAAAGTCCAGCCCGGCGGCGTCTACCGGCAGCAGCGGGCACAGCGCGGGCGTCCAGCCGGCGCGTTTGAGCGCGGCCGTGTCGCCCGCCGCGAAAAGGCGGCAGGCCCTGCGCACGGCGGGGCTCTTTAACGCTTTGACCGTTATTTCCGGGCCTATACCCAGCGGGTCCCCGGCGGTTATAAGGATGTTCGGTTTCACTTTATATATCCGGCTCCGGAGATAATATCACCGCGGGCGCGGCGCGCGCGGAGGGAAGTGCCTGTCCGGCCTCAGCGTGCCCCGCGTTCCCGCGGTGAAAAGGGCGCCCGGTCCCCGGCTACTTCTGTTTGTCTTTATCGCCGACGAATATCTGTATTTTCGCGTCCTTGTGCAGGTCTTTTATGTAGGAACCCAGCTCCGTCGCGAAAGAGTTCTGCGCCAGGACCTGTTCCAGGTCGTCCTTGACCGCCTCATAGTGCAGTTTCTGGGCGGCCCGCTTCTCTTCCAGGCGCAGTATGTGCCAGCCGAACTTGCTTTCCACCGGCTGTGAGTTCTCGCCCACCTGAAGCTTGAAAGCGACGGCTTCTATCTCGGGCGGCAGCATGCCCTTTATTATGTAGCCCAGGTCCCCGCCGCGCTTGGCGGTGTCCTTGTCGTCGGAATACTTCTCGGCGGCGGCGTCGAAATCCAGGCCATTGTCCAGATCCTTGCGCACGGAGAGGGCCTTGTCCTCGGCGGCTTTCTTTTCCTCCGGGGTGGCGTCTTCTTTATATTTTATCAGTATGTGGCGCAGCCGGAGGCGTTCCGCGGTAATTTCCTTGAACTTGCCGGCCACCGCCATCAGGTCCTGCATCGCTTCGTCGCTCAGGCCCTTTATGGAGGATTCCTGGCCGTTAAGCACCAGATTAACGTTGTCGAAATAGGCCTTGGTGTCCGCGTCCCCCGGCATTTTCGCGCGGGTCTTGACCGTGTCCTGCACCAGCTTCTGCACCATGAGCTGCTTGCGTATGCGCTCCCGGAACTCTTCCATGGTGACGTCTTCTTTTTTCAGCTCGTCGTTGAAGGCTTCCTCGGCTTTTTCCGGGGAAAGCTTGGTGCCGTCCGGCGCCGTGGAAAAACGCTTGCGTATCTCGGCCACGCCGTTCTCGAGCTCGCGCTCGTAGACCTTTATCTTCATGGACTCGGCTTTCTGCCGCAGAAGGGCCTCGTCGATAAGTTTGTCCAGGGCGGCTTTCTCTATCTGCGCGCCGGCGTCCTTCTGTTTGAAGAAGTCCGGCATGGCGGTGGCGTACTGCTCCGTAAGCGCTTCCTTGGCCCTCTTATAGTCCGAAAGGGTGATCGGGTCGTTGTTCACACTGGCGGCCAGTTCCTCCACCACTTTTGCCATGGCGGGGGCGGCGCAGGCGCAAAGCGCCGCGGCCAGCAGGAATTTATTTATAGTTTTCATCGATAACCTCCACTTTGTTCTTCTCCTGGAATTTGGCCAGGTAAGCGTCGAATTTGTTCTTCTCCAGTATCTTGCGCACCCGCTCCAGCGCCGGGCCTTCCGGCGCCTTGTCCTGCGCCAGTTTCTTTATTATATGGAAGCCCATGGCGGTCTTTACTATGCCCTGCGTTTCGCCGGTGTGCATTTTGAAGGCCATGTCCTCCAGTTCCGGCATGAATTCCCCGTACATGACCGGCGGCAGGCGGACGGTCTCTTTGTCCAGGGAATATTCTTTGGCGGTCTTCTCGAAATCCGCCCCCGCTTTAAGCTTTTTCATCACCTTTTCCGCTTCTTCATAGCTGGGCAGCAGGATGTGCTCCAGGGTCACGGTATAGGGATGTTCCTTGTAGTAATCCCGCGCCTCCTGGTCGGTGACCTTCAGTTCGTTTGCGCGCATGTCGTCCACCCACATCCGCGTGAGCAGGAAGTCCTTGTAGTCCTGGAGGGTCTGTTTCATCTCCGCTTCTTTTTCTTTTACCTTCGCCTTGTATTCTTCGCCGCCGGCCACCCGGCTGGAGCGCGCGGCTATCAGCATAAGCCGTTCGTGGATGATGACGTCCAGGAACTGCCTGCGGCCGGGCTTGGTGGAAAGGTATTCCTGGGCCGCGGGGCTGATCTCGCCGAATTTCTCCTGCAGGTAGGTCTCGGTTATCTTTTCCGGCCCCACCCTGGCGATTACCTTGCCGTCCTGTTTTGAACAGGCTGAAACGAAAAAAACGGCTGCGATGAGAGCGCTGTGTCTTTTCATGATTACAGTAAATCTATCATTTTAGGCCCGATCCGGGCAATCCGGCCGGGGCGCGGCCGCAAGGGACGGCCGGAAAGCCGGCGGGGCGGCATAAGCTTAAGCGGCCTTCTTTTGCCTTCCGCCGCCATTAATCTATATAATTGACCTATGGGTCCCATCCGCAAATTCCTGGACTACCTTGACGGGCTTTCCGCGCGGGAGCTTATCCTTAAGACCGTTTATCTTATAGGCGTGCTGTCCGCCGCGGGCATCCTGGTCTCGGCGGTCCTGATGCGCAAGATCCTCGCTGATATCCCTTCCATCGACAAACTGGACGAATACACCCCGTCGCTTACCACCCATGTCTACGATATAAACAATCAGGTCATAGCGGAATTCTCGGTTGAAAAACGCGCCATCCTGCCGCTCAGCAAGATCCCGGTGGATATGCAGAACGCGCTTATAGCGATGGAAGACCAGAACTTCTTCCGGCACTGGGGGATCTCCCCCAGGGGCATCGCGCGCGCGCTGATGCGCGATATCCTGCACCGCCGCAGCGCCCAGGGCGGCTCCACGCTTACCCAGCAGCTCTCGAAGCTCATCTTCCTGAAGCCGGAAAAGACCATCAGCCGCAAGATAAAGGAGATGGTGCTGGCCTTCCAGATAGAGCGCAACTTCTCCAAGCAGGAGATACTGGCGCTGTACCTCAACCAGATCTACCTCGGGAACGGCGTTTACGGCGTGCAGTCCGCCTCCAAGCTTTATTTCGGGAAAGACGTTTCGGAGTTGACCCTGGGGGAATGCGCTCTCCTGACGGGCCTTATTCCCTCGCCCGAGCGCTACTCGCCGTTCAACAGCCTTGAAAAGGCCAAACAGCGCCGCAGCCTGGTGCTGCAGCGGATGAAGGAAGAGAAATACATAACCGCCGCGGAAGCGGAAGCGGCCGCGAAAGAGCCTATCCCCACGGAAAAATCCACGCTGTTCTCAAGCCACGCGGCCTATTTCGTGGAATACGTGCGCCAGCAGCTGGAGCCTAAATACGGCGTGGACCAGCTTTGGAAGGGCGGCATGAAGATCTACACCACGCTGGACCTTTCCATGCAGGTCCCGGCCGAAGAGATAATGGAGAAGAACCTGGCCAAGTACGACGAGATAGCGGCCAAGGCCCGCGCGGAAGCGGCCGCCGCCGACCAGGATAAGGACCAGGAAAAGGACAAGGATCCCGATGTCGCCTCGTCCTCTATCACGCTCCAGGGCGCCTTCGTGATACTCGACACTAAAACCGGCGCTATAAAGACCATGATAGGCGGGCGGAACTACCGCGACAGCAAGTTCAACCGGGTGACCCAGGCCGCCCGCCAGGCGGGGTCCACGTTCAAGCCCATGGTCTGGATGTCGGCCCTTATGAACGGGTACACCCCGGCGACCATTATAGACGACTCGCCCATGGCCTATTATTACGACGGGAAGGACTGGCGGCTTCTCGAGGGCGCCACCGACCAGTACGCCATCGACCTGGCCATCCAGCCGTTCGTAGGCAATAAGGATTTCAAGATCTGGGTCCCTAGCGATTTCGACAATAAGACCTTGGGGCGCATAACCCTGCGGCGCGGCCTGGAGCAGTCGCGCAACCTGGCTTCCATCTACCTGGTCACCCGGGTAGGGCCCAGCCTGGTCGCCGACGTGGCGCACCGCGCCGGTATCAAGCACAACCTGGACGCCGTGCCGTCCATCGGCCTCGGGACCTCTCTTGTTAACCCGCTCGAGATGACCAGCGCGTTCTCCACTTTCGCCAACGGCGGCATCCACGCCACCCCTTTCGGGATCCTGAAGGTCACCGACAACCAGGGCCGGGTGCTCGAGGAGGCCGTGCCGGAGGAGAGCGAGAGCTTCTCGCCGCAGCTTTCCTACGTGCTGGTCAATATGATGAAAGGCGTGGTGCAGCGCGGTTCCGGCATCTATGCCTCAAGGCTGAAGCGCCCGATAGCCGGCAAGACGGGGACCAGCCAGGACTCGAAGGACATGTGGTTCATCGGCATGACCCCGGACCTGACCGCCGGCGCCTGGATGGGCTACGACGATTTCGCCTCCATCCCGATGAAGGACTGGAGCAGCTCCCTGGCCGTGGCCTGGTGGACGGAAATAATGGAGACGGTGCTGAAGGACCAGCCCGTCCGGGATTTCCCGGTGCCTGACGGCATAGTTTTCGTGACCGTGGACCAGGAGACGGGCAAACTCGCTCTCCCCACCTGCAGGAAGAAGATCCTGGAAGCCTTCATCAAAGGCACCGAACCCAAAGAATTCTGCGACGCCGGCCATTAACCCCGCATGTCCCCAAAGTTACCGCCGGCTTCCCCGGCGGTTTTTTACGTTTTCAATATCTGTTCAGCCAGGCTCGGGTGCATGGCTGGCAGATCCCTGCTTTTTGGTTAAGTCGGCGCCTGTAGGCTATGGGGTGAACGGGTTCGCAAAACCCTGACGGACCGCGGCGCTTGCATAAGCGCGCCGCGGGAGGCGGGGAAGGGCGGCCACGGTGTGGCCGACCCTGTTTTTGCGTTCCGTTCACCCCATAGCTTGCCTTGAGCGCTGGATAAGCCGTCGGAATGCTTATTTTCGGTATATACGCGGGATATTGGCGTTGGCGGCGGTGCGGCGCACGTGCAGCGCCACCGGTATGCCGGGTCTGGCTTCGGGAATGTCCGTTACGTCCAGCAGGGTATGCGCTATGCCCGTCCTGCCGGTGAAAAAAGCTTTCTTGCCGTTTATAATTCCCCAGTACCTGAAGCCCGAAGTTATGCGTATCTTGTTCTCTGCCGGTTCCATCGTAAGGCCGTCGGAGTATCCGGCCGGGATGGTGGCCAGGCGCATGGCGCGGGGGGCCGTGAACTCCGAGGCGTAGCCCAGGGACTCGCCTTTTTTCACGTGCCTGACGGAGATTATCCTGGCGTAGAATTGCCAGGGGCGGCCCAGGCCGGGGAGGGGCGGGCCCTGCGTCTTCTTTTTGTATACGTCGGTGGGATAAATGCCGTACAGCAGGTTCCCTACGCGGACCATATCCAGCTGCCAGCGCGGGAAATCGCAGAGTATGGCGCTATTCGCGGCGTGGGCCGCGAGCCCCGGGACAAGCGCGCGCAGGCGGCCCGCCAGCCCGCTGAAAGCCGAAAGCTTTTCTTCCGCTTCCGTCATGTTCTGCGCCGGCCGGTAGGCCAGGTGCGCCGAAACGCCCCCGGGCCGGGCTTTCCTGAATTCAAGGACTTTCGCCAGGAAGGACGCGGCCTCTTCCGGCTTTATCCCCCAGCGGCCCAGGCCCAGGTCCACTTCCAGGTGGTAAGGGGCCGGCCGTTTAGCCGCGCGGTCCAGCGCTTTAATAAAACCCGTAGAATCCGCCGTGGGGACCAGGCCGTTCTTTATTATCAGGGCGGCTTCTTCCGGCAGCGAAGGGGCCAGCAAATGGATGGCCGCTTCCGGGAATTCCCGGCGCAGGGCCGCGCCTTCGTCCGCGGTCAGCACGCCCAGGCGGTCGGCCCCGTTCGCAAGGGCCGTCTTCCCGACCGCCGCCGCGCCGTGGCCGTAGCCGTCCGCTTTGACCACCGCCATGAAAGAAACTCCCGGCTTGAGAGTTCTTTTTACGGCCCGCACGTTCCCGGCGAGGACCCTGAGATCTATTTCGACCCATTTGAGCATAAATAAGAGGCCGTCCGGCCGTCCCGCTGTCAAGCTGATTTATAAAATTATATCATTAACACAATGGCTGTTAAGGTTATCAAAGGCGTTCCCAATATCAGCGCCAAGGCCTGGTTCGCGCTTAAGGCCTACGAGAAAGCGCCGTCCAATATTCTTGTGGCGGCTTCCGCCGACGACGCCCTTTCTTCCTGGCTGCACGCGTTTAATTCCCTCTCGTCCCTGTTGAAAGGGCTGCCTCTTTTCGAGGTCTGCCTCTGGGGGGGGGACAGCTCCGAAAAAGCCAGGGCCATGCGCGCCCTTTATTCACCTGAGCCGGGCAAATACTACATTCACGCGGCTTCCCCGGAGGCGCTGGCCGAACCGCTGATGGCGGGGGAGGCTTATTCCTCCCTGCGCTTCTATTTCAGGCAGGGGCATTCCTATGAAAGGACGGCCTCGCTGGACCTGTTCATAAAAGCCGGCTATGAGCGCGTTTCCTTCGTGGAGGAAAAGGGGCAGTTCGCCGCGCGCGGCTCGGTGGTGGACTTTTACGCTCCCGGCTCCGACAGGCCGGTGCGGCTGTTCTTCTCGGATAAAAAGCTGGAGAGCATACGCTATTTCGAGATAGACACCCAGCATACCTCCGATTTCTTCGAGAGCGTGGACGTCCCGCCCAATATCTTCGGCGGCACCGGGCGGCCGCTGTACGCCTGCGCCGGGCGGGGCTGGAAGCTCTTCCAGGACGCGGACCTCCCGGAAAACGCGGAGGCCGCCGCCGGGGAAACATACGTTTTCGGGACGCCGGCGGGGGGGGAGCCCGGCGAGGATTTCGGCGCGGTCTCAAATCTTAACTTCAACTCGGATATCAAGCTGCTGGCCGGGGAACTGCGCCGTCTTAAAAAAACGGGCGTTTCCACCAGGATCTTCTGTATAAACCGCGGCGAGTCCGAGCGCCTGGCCGAGTCCCTCGCGGACGAGGGGGCGGGCGGCCCGGTTTCCATAGCCACCGGCTATGTGGAGGAAGGTTTCGTGCACGCGCCTTCCAAAACCGCGGTAATAACCTCCTCCGAACTCTTCCGCCGCCGCTACCGCTTCGACCCGGCCTCCATAAAGCCGAAGAACAAGTTCTTCAAGTGGACCGACCTTAAGACCGGCGACTTCATAGTGCACGAGGACTACGGCGTGGGCCGCTACCTCGGCATTAAAAAGGCTTTTTTCAGGAACGCCTACGGGGAGCAGGTGGAGGATTCGGACTGCCTTTACCTGGAATACGCGCGCGGGGATAAATTACTGGTGCCGCTGCACGATTTCACCCATGTGCAGAAATACATAAGTTCCGAAGGCAAAGTGCCGCGGCTTTCGCACATGGACACCAAGACGTGGTCCGAGCTTAAGAGCCGGGTTAAAAAAGAGGTGGAGGAACTGGCGCTGGACATCCTGAAGCTGGAAGCCGAGCGCGCCGCGGTCAAAACGGCCGCCCTGCCGCACGGCGGGCACCTCGAGGACGAGTTCGCCGCGTCCTTCCCCTTCGAGGAGACTCCCGACCAGGCCCGGGCCATAGCGGAGGTGCTCGCGGACCTGGAAGGCGAACTGCCGATGAACAGGCTGGTGGCCGGCGACGTCGGTTTCGGCAAGACGGAGGTGGCCATGCGGGCCGCCATGCGCGCCGTGGCCAACGGCAAACAGGCCGCCATACTTGTGCCCACCACCATTTTGGCCGACCAGCACGCGCGCAACTTCACCAAGCGCTTCGCCGGTTTCCCGGTGAATATCAGCGTGATCTCCCGCTTTGTGCCGCCGGCGGAACAGAAAAAAATACTGGCAGGTCTCGCGCGCGGGAAGGTGGATATCATAGTCGGCACGCACCGGCTGCTGCAAAAGGACGTGCGGTTCGCGGGGCTCGGCCTGATGGTGGCGGACGAGGAGCACCGCTTCGGCGTGAAGGACAAGGACAAGATAAAGTCCATGGCCAAGGGCGTGCACTGCCTGCTCATGAGCGCCACGCCCATACCGCGCACCCTTTACCAGTCCCTCTCCTCCCTTAAAGCCATGTCGGTCATAGAAAGCGCGCCGGTCGGGCGGCAGGCCATCTCCACCTTTGTGCGGCCCTTCACGGAGAAGAGCGCGGCCGAGGCCGTTACCTACGAGCTCGCCCGCGGCGGGCAGGTCTATTACGTGCACAACCGGGTGCAGACCATAGAAAGCAGGAAGGCTTACCTGAAAAAGATAATGCCGGAACTGCGGATAGTAGTGGTGCACGGGCAGATGCGCGCCGACGCCGTGGAAAAGCATATGTGGGATTTCCTGCAGCGCAAGTACGACGTGCTGATGGCCACCACCATCATAGAGTCCGGCCTGGATATCCCCAACGTGAATACCATGATAGTGGAGAACGCCCACGAACTGGGCCTGGCCCAGCTTTACCAGCTGCGCGGGCGCATAGGCCGGGAAAAACAGAAGGCCTACTGCTACCTTTTCTACCCGGGCTGGATGAAGACCGGCGCGGAGCGCCTGAAGCAGAAAGCCGAGCTTTTAAAGTCCAGGGCGGAGGGGAACGACGAGCCGGCGCCTATCAGCGAGGACGCGGTGCGCCGCCTGAGCGCCCTGGAGGAGTTCACGGAACTCGGTTCCGGCTTCCGCCTGGCCATGCGCGACCTGGAAATACGCGGCGCCGGCGAACTGCTCGGCCTGCGGCAGCACGGCTTCATAAACTCTATCGGCCTTGAAATGTATATCAAGCTGCTCAACGGCGAGATAGACCGGATAAAAGGGCGGCTGGAGGCGAGCGAGCTGCCGGAGCCCAAGATGGACATCCTGGTGCCGGCGTTCATCCCCGAGGATTACGTGGGCGACGATATGGAGCGGCTGAATTTCTACAAGAAGCTGCTCAACGCTAAAGAGGCGGAGCTTTTGCCGGTCCTGAAGGATTTCGAGGATATCTCCGGGCCCGCTCCCGGGCCCCTGAAGAACCTGGTGGAACTTATACGCCTTAAAAAAGCGCTGGCTAAAAAGTCGGTGCGTTCGGTCACGCAGAAAGCGGAAGCCCTGGAGATCCTTTTCCTGCCCGGAGCCAGGGTGGACGCGAAAGCTATGAACGGCTGGAGGCAGGCTTTCGGGGACCGGCTGTCTTTTCTCCCTTCCAGGGACGGGGACGGCATAAAGATCTCCGCCGTGGACGATCCGCTGGGGGATATTTCAAGGGCCGCCGCGCCGCTTGGTCTCTGACAGCGGGCAGGTCAAATAAAAACGCCGCCCGGTTTTGCCGGGCGGCGTTCTTTTTCTTTTATCTGTTACAGCATCCCGTTAACCAGGTTCGCCATGTGGTCGAGCAGGGACGGGGAGTAGTTGTTCATTAACTCGCAGTTGGGCAGGTCCGCGTCGAACAGGCGCAGCTCTATGTCCTGGCCCAGCCTGTAGTCGTCTATCACCAGGTTCAGTTCGTCGTTGTTCTTAAGGCTGCGCTCGTCCAGGTTGGAAGAGCCGAAGGTGGCCCAGTGGCCGTCGAATACCGCTACTTTCTCGTGAGCCATGCGGCCTTTGTATTCGTATACCTGCACGCCGGCCTTCACCAGTTTGGGGTAGCTGGCCCGCGAGGCGTGCTGCACTATGGCCATATCGTTGTCCTGCGGCAGCACCAGCAGCACTTTCACGCCGCGGCGGGAGGCCGCGCGGAGCGCGTCAATAACGTCCTTGTCCGTGAAGTAGGGGTTGGCTATCTTTATGGACTTCTGGGCGGTGCCTATGGCGCGCAGGTACATGGCCTTTATGTTCTGGTCTTCCCAGCCCGTGTGGGTGATAACCTCTGTCTGCACGCCTTCGGGGTCTTCGTCTATAGCGGGGAACAGGTCCTCATCGGCCCCGAAACTGCCGCCCACCGCTTTCCAGTGGTCCACAAAAGACTGCTGCAGTTTCGCCACGGCCGGGCCCCTTACCAGGGTCTGCTGGTCGTGCCAGTCCACCTGGTAGGATCTGCCTATGTTCATGCCGCCGGTAAAGCCCACTTTGCCGTCTATCACCATAACTTTGCGGTGGTCCAGGTGCTTTTCCATGTGCGGCGCGGGTCTTACCCGTATGTCTATGCCGTTAGCGCGCATGGAATTCATCAGCTGTGTCACGTCCTGGTCGTGCTCTAAATTAGAGCCGTGCTCGTCTATGATCATGCGCACTTTAACGCCCGCCTTGGCCTTGGCAGAAAGCAGGTCGGCAAAACCCCGGCCTACCTCGTCCGCCTGCAGCTGGAACACCTCTATGTTTATGGACTTCTGCGCGGAGCCGA
>JAJZVJ010000031.1 GCA_021845705.1 bacterium | reverse complement strand
CGCTATCTACGGCTCCGTGCACGAATGCGGCCACGCCCTTTACGGCCAGGGCACGCCCGGGGATTTCGACTTCACCCCGCTGGCGGGCGGGGCCTCGCTGGGCGTGCATGAATCCCAGTCGCGCTTCTGGGAGAACGTCGTGGGCCGCTCGCTGCCGTTCTGCCGCTGGCTGCTGCCGCTCCTGCGCAAGCACTTCCCCGGCAAGTTCGACAAGGTCGGGGCCGAAGAACTTTACGCGGCGGTGAACCTTTCGGCGCCGTCCCTGATACGCGTGGAATCCGACGAGGTAAACTATAACCTGCATATCATGCTGCGCTTCGAGATAGAGACCGCCATGCTGGAAGGCCGGCTTAAAGTGGCCGACGCCCCGGAGTTCTGGAACGCCAGGATGCAGGAATATTTAGGCGTAAAGCCGGCCAAAGCCTCGGAAGGCATACTACAGGACATACACTGGGCCTACGGGATGATAGGCTATTTCCCGACCTATACGCTCGGGAACCTTATCTCCGCCCAGCTGGCGGAAAAGCTGACCCTGGACCTGCCCGGCTGGAAAGAAATGCCGGGGCGCGGCGAGTTCGCGCCCATACTCGGCTGGCTGAGAAAGCACATCCACTCGCAGGGGCGCAAATACCTGCCGGAACAGCTGCTCAGGCGCGAAATAGGCGAAGGCGTGCGCGTGGAGCCTTTCCTCAACTATATCCGGGGCAAGTATTCGAAACTATACGGTTTTTAAATTCCGCGCTGGAGGGAAAATGTTCAAAACAAACGAGTATTTCGACGGCAAAGTAAAGTCCATAGCGTTCACGGCGCCTGAAAGCCCGGCCACCGTGGGCGTGATGGCCCCCGGTGAATACGAGTTCGGCACGGGGAAGAAGGAAATAATGACCGTAGTGAGCGGCAAACTGGCGGTGAAGCTGCCCGGGGAGACGGCCTGGAAGGATTTTTCGAAAGGCTCCACCTTTATGGTACCCCCGAATTCAAAATTCCAGCTTAAAGTGGCCGAAGACACCGCCTACCTCTGCCTTTACGTGGACTGACAGGCGGCGCGCAACTTAAAACCCGGGCCGGGAGCGAACCCGGCGTATCAGCCGCCGGAGTAGATATGGGAGATAACCACGCGGTCGCCATCCTCTAGCACGTCGCCCGGGGCCGCCGCCTTGCCGTTGCGCGTGATTATAGTGGGCCGCTTCCTGTCTATTTTGACGTACGCCGACAGTTCGCCCGCGGTCATGGGACCGGGCAGCTCCAGCGCTTTTTCGCTGAATCCGGCCTCGTAAATAAGCGGGCCTATAAGTTTTACCGTAACCTTCATCATCATCCTGCTGCGTAAATAATAATTTATCGTCAGCCCTGGTTTTTCAGGGCCGGGCAGCTACTTGAACCCGGCGGCCTTAAGGGCCGCGGGGACTTCTTTGTTGGCCATGAACCATTTCCAGACAGAGCCGGCGCGCTGGTTCTCCGCGCTCAGCAGGGTTATCCCCTCGTCTATCCCGATCACGTCGGGGTCCACCCAGCACGTGGAAGGGTTGAACGAGTCGGCGAAGCCGTAAACCCCGTAAGCCTTCCCGCCGCAAACCCGCTTCATGGCCTTAAGCGCCGCGAGTGACAGCTCGGGGGTGAACATAAGCGAGCCGCCCGCGGCGCAGGGAACTACGGTCCCGTCTATGTCGGGGGTAGCGGGCGGACCGCCCCAGGCCTTGTACCCGGAGGCGCTGTCCGACGCCGTCACGCCCCACATCTCCGGCCCGTAGCCTGGAAACCTGGCGGAGAGGTCCATGCACATCCTTCGGTTGGCCCCGGTGGCGGCGGCTGAATTGGCGAACCAATCGGTATCCCCGTCCTTTTTTCCGCGGAAATCCACCCAGGCCTGGGTGTACTGGTGAATAAAAAGCGGCGGGGCCCCGCCGATAAAAGAAAATCCCCCGTAGTTCACTACCGGGCGCTTCCACGCTCTCCAGGAGGCGGCCGGCAGCCCGCGGGACGGGGCGCCTATCCCCAGCAGGTACAAAAGCAGCATTTCCGAATGCGTATCCCACCTGTAAGGCAGAAAGCCTTTCTCCGGGGTCCAGCCGTGGGACAGCAGCAGTTCATCTCCGTTCAGCATCCATTGGAAATCGAGGCGGCCGTATATCCTGCCGGAGAGCTCCTCTATGGCGGGGTCCCCCGCAAAACACTGCCTGACCGTAAGCACCCCGGCCAGGAGCAGGGCCGTATCGATGGAGGAAACTTCGCTGTTCCAGATCCTTTCCCCGGTCCTGGAATCCATCCAGTGGTAGAACCAGCCGTGCTCGCCAGGGGCCTTTTCGGCCAGGAACTTTAACGTGGTCCGGGCCCTGGCCGCGGCTTCCTCGCCGGAGATCCAGCCGCGCTTGGCGCCCACGCAAAGCGCGCTGAGCCCGAAGCCCGTGGAAGCGGAGCTGGCCGCGTAGCGGTGGCCAGTATCCAGCGGCGAACCGTCCGCGCGCGCCCGGTCCAGCACCAGGCCGGTGCCGGGATCCGCGCTGTCCATAAAGAAGCGGAAAGAGCTGCGGGCAAGGTCGTCCAGGAAAACCTCGTCCGCCTGCGCCGGGCCGGCTTCTGCTTTAACCGGGCCGCGCGGTTCCGGGACCGGGCCGGCATAGACCACGGATTTACCAGGCCCTGCCGCGTAGCCGCCGGAGCAGCTGTATCCCGGTTCGGAGGGAAAGGCCTTGAGGTCCTTGCAGAGGGGGGTCTCAGCCGCGGCGCTCGCGCCGGCGCAGCAGCAGAACATCACGGTAAAAACGGCCCTCTTCCTGTTCTTCATAGTAACCCGTTATTTATTGCGGTTGCTGATATCAAGCCAGACGGCGGAAAGGAGGATGAGCCCCTTTATCACGTACTGGTAGGTAATGTCCATGTTCAGCAGGCTCATCCCGTTATCCAGGCTGGACATGATGAGCGCGCCTATGATGGAGCCGATAATAGTGCCTTCGCCGCCCATCAGGCTGGTCCCGCCTATCACGCAGGCGGCGATGGCGTCCAGCTCCATGTTGACGCCGGCCGAGGTGGTGGCCGCGTTAAGCCGCGAGGTAAGCACCAGGCCGGCCGCCGCCACTATCCCCCCGTAGATCACGAACAGTCCCATGATGTTGCTGCTGATATTGATGCCGGAAAGCCTGGCCGCGTCGGGGTTGCCGCCTATGGCGTAGAGCCGCCGCCCGAAGACGGTGTTCTCGGCGGTGAAATTGAGCAGCAGGGCTATGGCCATCAGCAGGAGAAGGCTGTAGGGGACGCCCTGGTTGAAGGCCAGCACGCCGAAAAACCCGGCTATGGCCGCGGAGATGAGCGTGAGCCTGAGAACGTACAGGCCCGGCGAGGTCACCAGGAACCCGTGCCTCAGGCGCCCGGAGCGCTTGCGGGTTTCGGTAAGGATAAAGATCGCTATCGCCGCCAGGGCTATGAGCAGGGCGGAGGTGTTGAAGGAATGAGGGGCGGCCAGGAAGTCCGGGAGATATTGCTGGCCTATGGCCTTGAACGCGCCGCGCAGCGGCGCTACCGTGGAACCGCCGGTCACGCCCAAAATAAGCCCGCGGAAGGCCAGCATGCTGGCGAGCGTTACTATGAAAGCAGGAACTTTGCGGTACGCTATCCAGAAGCCGTGCCAGGCCCCGACGGCCAGGCCGGCCGCCAGCGCCGCGAGCACCGCCCCCGGGGTGTTCCAGCCGTGCCGCACCTGCAGCACCGCGGCCACCGCGCCGGCGAACCCCGCTACCGAACCTACCGACAGGTCTATGTTGCCGGTGACTATCACCAGCGTCATACCGCAGGCCACGATGGCCACCGTCACGGTCTGCAGGAAAAGGTTGGAGAGATTGCCGGGCGAGACGAAGACCGGCCCGCACGAGACGGCGAAGACCAGCCAGATGCCGGCCAGGGCTATCAGCATGATGTACTGCCTGATGTTCTTTTTGAATATCTGCGCGAGCTCTTCCATGGTCCTCCTTGAAATCCTCAGCCGAGGGAAGCCGCTAAAGTCATTATTTTTTCCTGGGTGGCGGACTGCCGGTCCAGCTCGCCCGACACGCGCCCTTCGCGCATGACCATTATCCGGTCGGAAAGGCCCAGCACTTCCGGCAGTTCCGAGGAAATGACTATTATCCCCATCCCGGCCCGGGCCAGCCGGTCTATAAGCGTGTAGATCTCGAATTTGGCCCCCACGTCTATGCCGCGGGTGGGCTCGTCCAGTATCAGGACCTTCGGAGCCGTCATCATCCATTTGCCCAGCACCACCTTCTGCTGGTTGCCGCCGCTCAGGTTCACGACGCGCTGCTCCACCGAGGGGGTTTTGATCCTGAGGTCGCGGATGTATTTTTCGCCTTCCCGTATCTCGGAATTCTTGTCGAGGACGCCGGAACTGGAGATCTTCTCCAGGCTCGCCAGCGTAACATTGGTCTTTATGTCGCCCGGCAGCACCAGCCCGTAGCGCTTCCTGTCCTCGGAGACCAGGCCGAGCCCGGCGGCTATGGCCTCCTGCGGGGTTTTAATGGAGAGTTCCGCGCCGTCCAGCTTCATGGAACCTTTCTGCCGGCCGCCCCAGGCGCCGAAAAGGCTCATGACGAGCTCCGTCCTGCCGGAACCCACCAGCCCCGCAATGCCCAGCACTTCGCCATGGCGCAGCGTGAGGTTTATGTCCTCCACCCGCATGCCGGAAGCCGGGTCCTCGGCCGTCCAGTCCGAGACCTCGAAGAAGAGCTCTCCTGTTTTATGAGCGGCTTCGGGAAAAACACTGGTCAGCTCGCGCCCCACCATTTTGGTTATCATCAGGGCTTCGGTCATGGCGGACTTACGCTCGGTGCAGACCGTTTTCCCGTCGCGCAGCACGGTTATCCGGTCGGCCAGTTCCATAACCTCGCCCAGCCTGTGCGAAATATATATGCAGGACACGCCCTTGGCCGAAAGACCTTTAAGGATGGAAAGCAAATTGCGGGTCTCCTCTTCCGAGAGGGCCGCCGTCGGTTCGTCCAGGATAAGGACGCGCACGTTCTTCCTTAGCGCCTTGGCTATTTCAACCAGCTGCTGCTGGCCCACGCCCAGCCGGCCGGTGACGGCTTCCGGGCTGATATTCAGGCCTACCAGCTTCAGCGCGCTTTCCGCGGCCGCGAGCGAAGCCGGGCGGTCTATAACGCCGCCGGAAGCGACCTCGTTGCCGAGCAGGATGTTCTCGGCAACGCTCATCTGCTTGACCAGCGCGAACTCCTGGTGGATGATGGCTATGCCGGCCCGCTCGCTCTCTTTTATACCGGGGAAGCGCACTTCTTTCCCCTCCACCAGCACCTGCCCGCCATAGGTCCCGAAAGGGTAAATACCGCTCAGGATCTTCATCAGCGTGGACTTGCCCGCGCCGTTCTCGCCCACCAGGGCGTGGATCTCCCCGGGTACGACGTCGAAAGTTACGCCGTCCAGGGCCCTTACGCCCGGGAAATCCTTGGTGATGCCCGCTACTTCAAGAATATGTGCCATGAAATATTATCTTACTCGTACACTTCTTTCTTCGGAAGATAGCCGCCGTCCACCAGCACTTTGTCTATATTGGCCCTGTCCACGGCTATCGGTTCCAGCAGCAGGGAAGGGACGTCTATCTTTCCGTTGGGGACTTTGGACGCAGTTTCAACGTCCTGTCCGGCGGCCAGCTTAAGCGCGGCCTCGAAAGCGGCGGTAGCCAGCATCCGGGTATCCTTGAACACGGTCATGCTCTGCGTCCCTTCCACTATGCGTTTAGCGCCCGCGAGCTCGGCGTCCTGGCCCGTGACCGGGACCTTGCCGGCGAGCTTGCGCAGCGACAGCGCCTGGATCACGCCCCCGGCCGTCCCGTCGTTGGGGGCCAGCACGGCATCCACTTTCCCGTCCGCGGCCATCAGCGCGTTCTCCATCAGGTTCATGGCCTCTATGGGCTGCCAGTCCTTTACCGGCTGATCCATCAGCACCTTGATATCCCCGCGGTCTATGAGCGGCTGCAGGATGTTCATCGCGCCCTGCCTGAAAAGCTTGGCGTTATTGTCGGTGGGGGCGCCGGCGAGTATGACGTACCTGCCCTTGGGCACCAGCCGGGAAAGGTATCTGCCCTGTATCTCGCCCACCTTCACGTTGTCGAAAGAGACATAAAGGTCCACATCCGCGTTCAGGATGAGCCGGTCGTAGGAGATCACCTTCACACCCTGCCGGTGGGCCTTCTCCACTATGGGGGAAGCGGCGGCGGCGTCATGCGGGGCCACTATCAGCACGTCGATCTTCTGGGCCAGGAGGTTCTCGCACTGGGCCAGCTGCCGGGCGGCGTCGTTGTCGGAGATCTGCGCCAGTATTTCCACGCCCCGGCCGGAGGCCTCCCTGCGGAACTGCTCAAGGTCCCTTACCCAGCGCTCCTCGCGCTGGGTGGGCATTGAAACGCCTATCTTTATGGTCTTGGTCTTCGGGGCGCCGCAGGCGGAAAAGAACATCGCGGCGCAGCACAGGGACAGGGATAAAATTCTTTTCATTGCCGCTATCCTGGAAAGGGCGGAATTATGACTTGCGGGCATTAAAGGCCGCCGCCGGCTCTTACACGTGAGACCGCGGCACCCAGTCTTACGCGCGGACTTCACGCGGAACGCCGCTTCTGTATTATAGCCTTAGAGCTGCGGCTTTGCAACGGCAGGTCCTAATGGCCGCCGCCGCGGAGCATTTCCAGGGAATGCGGGATAAGGTCCAATATCGCTTCCAGGGATTCTTTTACGGCTTTGGGGCTGCCGGGCAGGTTGATGATAATGGTGTTCTTGCGTATGCCGCAGATCCCGCGGGAGAGGGCGGCTTTTCTGGTTTTTTTAAGGCCTTCGGCGCGCATCAGCTCGGGCAGGCCGGGGATATTTTTTTCTATAACCTGCGCGGTGGCTTCCGGGGTGACGTCGCGGCCGCTGAAACCGGTGCCGCCGGTGGTGATGACGACGTTCACTTTAAGCTTGTCGCAGTAATGCAGCAGTTTTTCTTTTATGGCGGGGATCTCGTCCGGGACTATATCCCGGGCGGCGGTGCGACCGCCGATGGTTTTCACCATTTCGGAGATGAGCTTGCCGCTCACGTCCTCCGCTTCGCCGCGCGAGCAGCGGTCGCTGGAGGTCAGGACCGCGATCTCAACAGGGTTCAATCGTATCTCCCACGGCTATTTCGCCGCCTTCGACGACTTCGGCGAAAATGCCTTTCTTCGGCATTATGCAGTCGCCTACCTGGTGGTAGATGGCGCAGCGGCTGTGGCATTCTTTGCCTATTTTCGAGATCCTGAGCACGGCGGTCGCACCGACGCGCAGTTTATCCCCTATTTTCAGGGCGGCGAGGGCTATGCCTTCGGTGGTGATGTTCTCGGCGTAGACGCCGGGGCGTATTTCAACGGCGGCCTTCTTGGCTTTGGCGTCGGCTATCTGGCCGCGTACGCTTTCCATGTCGAGCAGGCTGACCTGGCGTATGGGGGTGCCGGCATGGGCGTCGCCTTTTATGCCGTGGTCCTTCACGAGCACGGCTTTCCGCGCCTGCTCTTTTGGCACGCCTTTAGCGGAACTGCAATTTATCGAGAATATTTTACCCATAAACAATATAAAGCGACCAGCCAGCCGTGCCGGAACGCAAAACCGGCGTCGCGCACCCCGTGCGCGCGCCTGCCGCTCTCGGACTCGGCGCTTACGCAAGCCTCGCCCTCCGAGGGGCTTTTGCTAACCCGGCATGGCCGTCCGCCTGGGAGTCAGCAACCTGAAAGAACAGACTACTTCTTCTGGTAATGGCCGCTTTTGCCGCCGCTTTTTTCCAGCAGGTAAACTTCGCCTATCTCCAGGTCCTGTGCGAACATTTTGCACATGTCGTAAATGGTGAGGGCGGCGACCGAGGCGGCGACCAGGGCTTCCATTTCCACGCCGGTCTTGCCGGTGCAGCGGGCTTCGGTGGTTATCAGGACGCCGGTTTTGTCCGTTTTAAAGTCCACGCCGACAAAATTGAGCGGGAGGTTGTGTGCTAGGGGCAGCAGACCGGCGGTGTTCTTGGCGGCCAGTATGCCGGCAAAGCGCGCGGCTTCGAGCACATTGCCCTTAGGGATCTTCCCGGCTTTTATCAGGGCGACTATTTCGGCGTTGAGCCTTATATAGCCCTGCGCCTTCGCTATCCTTTTGGTGTCTTTCTTTCCGCCTACATCGATCATAGATTCCTTAAAAAAGCCTCTGGCATTATACTCGTATTATCCTGTCCGGGACTTTGCTCCGAACACCCGTTGGGGAATGGGGGCCCCGCCATAATTTCCGAAAGGCGGGGGGGAACCGCGCTGGGCTATGCCCGTGCCGTATCGGGAGCTATGCTCGTCGGACGGCCAGCGGTTCCCTGCAGTCCCGGGTGGGCGGAGCAAAGTCCCGGACAGTATACCTACCCCCCTAAGCTGCTCATCTCTATATCGCCCGCGGAACCGGAGTCCTTCCTGTATTCAGATTTTACCAAAAATATCTTTTTTATAAAGTCCACCAGCGTGTCCTCGTCCGCACCGGCCCGCAGGTAATCCTTGAGGCTGTGGGTGGAGGGCGAGAACAGGCAGGGGTAGACCTTTCCCGTGCAGTCCATGCGCACGCGGTTGCAGGCGCCGCAGAAGTAATCGCTCCGCCCGCTGATAAAACCTATTTTTCCCTTAGCGCCGGGCCGCTTAAAGACGCGCGCGGGCCCGTCCGTCGGGCCCGGAGGCACCTCCAGCAGCAGGCCGTAAGCGTCCTCTATGCGCTTCTTCGTCTCCGCGGTGGTGAACAGGGCGTTTTTCAGGTTCCGGGAACGTTCGTTGGTCCGGAAGAACTCGATGAAGCGCACTGACAGCGGGAAATCCATGGAAAGCCGGGCGAATTCTGGTATCTCAACGTCGTTAATGCCCTTCATCACCACCATATTCAGCTTTACTTCGGAGAAGCCGGCCTTGAGCGAAGCCATCAGGCCGTCCCAGGCGTCCTCCATCGCGTCCGAGCCGGTTATGCGCTTATAGGTAGCGGGGTTAAGCGTGTTAAGGCTGACGTTCACGCGGTCCAGCCCGGCCTCGCGCAGCGGCGCCGCCTGGTCCTTAAGCAGCACGCCGTTGGTGGTCAGGGCCAGCTCTTTCAAGCCGGGGATGGCCTTGAGCATTTTCACCAGGCCGGGCAGGTTCTTTTTTAAAAGCGGCTCGCCGCCGGTCAGGCGTATTTTCTTCACCCCGGCGCGGATAAAAGCGGCCGCCGCGCGGACTATCTCCTCGTGCCGGAGCAGTTCGTCATGCTTCAGGAAGCCGTTCTTTTCCAGCGGCGTGCAATAGACGCAGTTGAGGTTGCACCTATCCGTAAGGGAGATCCGCAGATATTCTACTCCCATTTCAGAAATAGCCCCTTCTCGCCCTTACCCAGCGAGCCGCCCTCTTTCACCATAGTAAACCCGTTCGCCCGGGCCAGGGCGAGGATATCGGCGGAACCGTTATTGGAGACCGCGCCAAGCGCATATTCCGTCCTTCCTGCCACGGTGGAAAGCACCATGGCGCGGCGCGGGGTGCGCGGATCGAATTTCCCGGCGCAGACGCCGGTCCCGAATTCTGGCGCGTAGTCCCGCCGGCCGCTCATTTTAAGTATAGCGGGCCTTATATAAGCCAGGTAGGCCATAAAATTAGCCACCGGGTTGCCGGGGATGCCGAGCACCAGCTTGCGGCCTTTTACGCCGAAGAACATCGGTTTGCCCGGGCGTATACGGACATTGTGGAACACTTTTATAATTCCCAGTTCCTTAAGCACTCCGGGCACCAGGTCGTAGTCGCCCATGGACACGCCGCCGGAGATGAGCACTATGTCGGCTTTAAGCGCCTCTGACAGGGCCGCGCGCATTTTCTTGGCGTCGTCGCGCACTATGAACGGTTCCGTTATTACGCCGTCGCGCCTGAGCATGGCGGAAAGCATCGGGCCGTTGCTGTTGTAAATACTGGTCTTCCCGCGCTTCGCGCCGGGCGGAACTATCTCCCCCCCGGTATTCACCAGGGATACTTTCGGCAGCGCCCCGGTCTTAACGCGGGCGCGGCCCACGGCGGCAAGAACCGCTATATGGGAAATGGAAATGAGGGTTCCGCGCGGCAGGATCCTCTGCCCTTTTTTTATATCTTCGCCGCGCCGCGCGATATTCGCGCCTTTCATTATGCCTTCTTCGAATTTAACCAGGCCGTCCTCTTCGGAGGCGCACTCCACCATCACCATAGCGTCCGCGCCCGCCGGCACCGGCGCGCCCGTCATAACTTTAACGCATTCCCCGGTACGCACCGCCTTCCCGGACTTGTCCCCCGCCTGAACTACGCCCGTGCAGCGCAGCTCCCGGCCTTTGGCCAGGTCGGCGGAGCGCACGGCGTAGCCGTCCACCGCGGCTTTATTGAACGGCGGCATGTCCAGGCCGGAGCGTATCTCCTCCAGCAAAACGCGCCCGACGGATTCCTCTATCCGGGTCCGCACGGCCGGCAGCGGTTTCGCGTGTTTAAAGACCGCGGCCATCGCTTCTTCGAAAGTTATCATACGTTCACCTTTTTATCAAATGCGCGGCCGTAGCCTTGAAAGAGGCGTAAACCCCGTCGCCGGGCTTAAGCCCCAGTTCGTCCATAGAACGCTTGGTCACCGCCGCTATCAGGCTGAAGCCGCAGTCTATGGAAAGCCTGTATTCAAGGCGCCACGGCTCCGCGCTGATTATCCTGCCCCTGAAATGGTTGCGCATACTGTTGCTTTCCACCGTTCTGGAGACCGAAACGGCTTCCGGCCTGACGCAGAGCAGCACCTTGTCCCCGGCCCCGCAGGAAGACACCACTTCCAGTTCGGAACCGCCCACAGCTACCGAGCAGAGGTTATCGTTCGCGGCTCTGACCTCTCCGCTTAATATTGTTTCCACGCCCACGAAATCGGCTACTTCTTTTGAAACCGGCCGGGAATATATTTCTTCCGGACTTCCCCGCTGCAGCAGGCGCCCGTTCTTTATCACGGCCAGCGTGTCCGCCAGCGCCAGCGCTTCCTCCTGGTCCTGAGTAACAAGCACCACGGTGGTATTAGCCGCCCTTGTTATCCGGCCCAGGTCGCTTATTATGCTCTCTTTTACGCGCGCGTCCAGGCTTGAAAAAGGTTCGTCCAGCAGCACCAGGCCCGGTTTGGTCACGAACGCCCTGGCCAGCGACACGCGGTGCCGCTCGCCCTGGGAAAGCTGGTTGGCGTTCCGGTCCCTGAGGTAAGTGATCCTAAAGACGTCAAGCATCTCCGCCACCCGGCCGGAGTCTTTCTCCCGCCTGAATTTAAGCGGCAGGAGGATGTTGTTGTACACGGTATCGTTCACCAGGTACGGGCGCGAGAACAGGTAAGCCATAGAACGGCGCAGCCGGGTCCTGGCGGAAGGCAGGAAAGCGTTGCCGCCGCCTATCTCGAGAACTCCGGAGTCCGCCTCCTGCAGCAGCCCAAGGATATTAAGAAGCGTGGTTTTTCCGGCGCCGTTCGGCCCTATCAGCCCGAAGACCTCTCCGGCGGCGACCCGGAGAGAGTCTATCTCCAGGGAGAAGCCGGACGGGAGGCGGAGAGAGATGTTCCGTAAATTTATCATTCCGCGCGCGCCTTTTGCTGCTGTATGAATGTCAGCGCCATATTAATAAGGAAGGTAAGGCCGACAAGAATGAGGCCCAGCGCTATAGCGTTATCGAAATTCCCCATCTGGGTTTCCAGCACCGTGGCCGTTGTCAGCACCCGGGTCTGGCCCTTGATATTGCCGCCCACCATCATCACCGCGCCCACTTCCGAAATAACGCTGCCGAAGCCGGCTATTACGGCGGCGAGGATGGAAAGTTTTACTTCTTTAAGGCATACCCAAAGCGCCTGCCATTGCCCCGCCCCCAGAGTAAGCATCT
>JAJZVJ010000030.1 GCA_021845705.1 bacterium | reverse complement strand
GGACGCATGGCGGCCAATTAGGAGCTGGGCGCTGCCCTATGGACGGAAACAAAATTCAGGCGCAGCGACACGACAGACAACCAGACCGGGGAAGTTGAGACACGCTCGGGGAATATTTACAGCGACAGGTTCCGCTACAAGATAGAACTTCTAGGTTTCAGGAAGCTGCCCTAGCGGGGCGGCGATGAGGTGCCTGACGGCCACGGAGGCGCAGGCCATGCCGAAGGCCCCGGTCACGAAACCCGCCGTACCGAGGACCACGCTTTTCTTGGTGCAGCTCTGGAATTCGTTCTCGCCCTGTGGGCAGAGGCAGCCGGCTTTGCAGTCGGTCAGTTCCACCGACTTGTGCGGCTTTTTATGCTGCTCCAGGGTGCAGACGCAAGTCACGCCGAATTTGCCTTTCTTCGGGAAATCATATTTTTCGCGGAGGATATTGCGCACCGCGCGGGCCAGCGGGTCCATCTCGGTCAGCCCCAGGTCCATTACACGCACCTGCGTGGGGTCCAGACGGCCGCCCGAGCCGGTGGAAACCACCAGAGGTATTTTATTCTTGCGGCAATAATCTATAAGGAAGCACTTAGAGGTGATATGGTCTATGGCGTCTATGACGAAGTCTGGGCGCTCCGCCATCATAACTTCGCAGGTGGTGTCGTTAAAATAGTTTGCTATGCCGTCCACGCGCGCTTCGGGGTTAACCAGGCGCAGGCGCTCGGCCAGCAGCAGCGCTTTATGCTTGCCTATGGTCCCGCTCAGGGCCTGCAGCTGCCTGTTGAAGTTGCGGATGCAGACGGTGTCGAAATCCACCACGGTAAGCCGCCCCACGGCGGCCCGCGCCACGGTCTCGGCCGCCCAGGAGCCTACCCCGCCGCAGCCTATCACCATTACATGTGACTTTTTCAGCTTCTCCATGGCCTCCGGGCCCACCAGACGCGTCATGCGGTCAAAGCGGCGCTCCGGGTCTTCCATCTGAGAGAAATCCGCAGTTTTATCCATAGTAGCCTTAGCCTATTCTACAAAAAAGGAGGCTGGCACCTTTTGGCCCTTTTCAGGGCAAAAAACATCAAAAAGGAGCCTGCCTCCTTTTTGAGATGCCGGTCATGGGGACGAAGGCTACTGAGAGGAGGGTTTCTTTCGCAAATCCCCCGGCGTTCCTGCGCATCAGGATCAATTCCTGGGAGCGGCTGGGACCGACCGGCATTACCAGCCTTCCGCCCGGTTTAAGCTGCTCCAGCAGAGGCTGCGGAACTTCTTCCGGGGCCGCCGTAACTATTATGGCGTCGAAAGGCGCCGCTTCCGGCCAGCCCTGGTACCCGTCGGCGCAGCGTGTGCGCACCTTTGAATATCCCAGGCGGTCCAGCGTCAGCCTGGCGCGGCTTTCCAGCTCGCGGATTATCTCCACGGAGAATACCTTATCGGTCAGGCACGCGAGCACCGCGGCCTGATAGCCGGAGCCGGTACCTATCTCAAGTACCTTATCACCGGGCTTCAGTTCCAGCGCCTGCGTCATATAAGCCACTATGAAGGGCTGGCTTATTGTCTGCTCCAGCCCTATGGGCAGGGGCCAGTCTCCATAAGCTTCTTTAATATGTTTCTCAGGGACGAACTCGTGCCGCGGAACTTCGCGCATGGCTTTAAGCACCAGCTGGTCGCTTATTCCCCCTGCTGCTATCTGCGACGCCACCATAGCTTCGCGGCCGGAAGCGAACTTATCTCCGGAGAAACCGCCGTTCCTGCCTTTAAACTTCGTCCTGAGCAAGAGCGCCAGGATAACGGCCAGGCCGGCGGCCGCCAGGATATATTCCGTTTTCATTGTCCCCCCAAAACCACGATCATAACAATTCCCGGGAAACAAGCGCCCCGCCTAAGGACTTAGGCGGGACACAAATAAAAGTCAGGGTAGAAAAGCTTCAGATGCTTTTAAGTATTTCCCTGGCTATTATAAGGCGCTGAATCTCGTTGGTGCCTTCGTAGATGGTGGTAACCCGGGCGTCCCGGGCGTAGCGCTCCACCGGGTACTGGTCCGTGTAGCCGTAGCCGCCCAGTATCTGCACCGCGTTATAGCAGGCCCTGTTGGCGGCTTCGGTGGCGAACATCTTGCCCATCGCGGCTTCTTTCATGTGAGATTTACCGGTTTCACGCTTGGCGGCCGCGCTCATAAGAAGCAGCCGCGCGGCTTCAAGTTCCGTGTAGGAATCCGCTATCATCCACTGGATGGCCTCGAAAGAAGAGATCTTTTTACCGAACTGCGCGCGTTCGGCGGAATACGCGGCAGCGTAATCCATGGCGGCCAGGCCTATGCCGAGCGCCAGCGAACCGATATTGATGCGCCCGCCGGCCAGGCCCTCGGCGGCGGAGGTAAAGCCGCTGTTGAGCTTCCCAAGCAGCGCGTCCGCCGGGATGCGGCAGTTATCGAAAGAGAGTTCGTTGGTGGCCGAGGCCCTCTGCCCCATCTTATGCTCCTCCTTGCCGATGGTCAGCCCTTTAGCGCCCGCTTCCACCAGGAAGCAGCTTATGCCCTTTCCCTTGAGGGCGGTTTTATCTGTCAGGGCGAAAACGGCGAAGACCCCGGCGTAAGGCGCGCTGGTTATGAATATTTTGGAGCCGTTCAGCACCCATTCTTCGCCGTCGCGTACGGCGGTAACGGCCACCGCGGCGGAATCGGACCCGGCGCAGGGCTCGGTAAGCGCCAGGCTGGCGGCCGGGTAGGCGCCCGAGCAGATATCCCGCAGGTACTTTTTTTTCTGGTCTTCGGAACCGGCCGCCTGTATTATCTCGGCCACCAGGTTGTTGACGGCCAGCGTCACGGCGGTGGAAGCGCAGGCGCGGGCGATCTCCGTTATGGCCAGGCTGAGCGCCACGGAGCCGGCCTCGGCGCCGCCATAATCGGCCTTTATGCCCAGGCCCATGAACCCGAGCTCGGCGAGCTTGGCCAGGTTGCCCAGGAATATTTTGCGGTCCCCGCCGCGGTCCAGGTCCGCGGCCGCGGGGGCCAGCTCTTTTTCCGCGAATTCCCTGGCGGTGGCCTGAATTATTTTCTGCTCTTCGGTGAGTTCAAAGTTCATAGTTGTCCGGTGTTGCGGGGTCTTATTGTTTAAGTTTCTCGGTCAGCGCGGCCACGAAAGGCATCACGTCGGCTATCACCATTACGTCGGCCACTTCGGAAATTGGAGCTTCTTTGTCTTTGTTCACCGCCACGATGAACTCCGAGTTCCTCATGCCGGTAAGGTGCTGTATCGCGCCGGAAATGCCGCAGGCGACGTAAAGCTTGGGCGAAACTATCTGGCCGGTGGCGCCCACCTGGCGGTTATGGTCCACCCAGCCCGCGTCCACTACGGGGCGGCTGGCCCCGAGTTCGCCTTTCAGGCTTTTGGCCAGCTCCGCTATGGCGGGGACGTTCTCTTTTTTCCCGATGCCGCGGCCGGCGCTCACTATCACCTCGGCCTTCGCCAGGTCCACTTCGCGCTTTTCGGGTTCTTCATAGCCGGCGAACTCAAGCCCGGCTCCGTCGGCGGAGGGCTCCAGTTTTTCCACGGCCGGTGTTCCTTCCGCTTCCCCGGTGAAGCAGAAAGCCCCTTCCTGTATGGTCAGTACCGCTTTGGTCGTGGCCGGGCGCACCAGCCTGCGCATTTTGCCGTTGCAGCAGCCGGTCTCGAACTTTCCTTCGGAGACGCCGGTTATCTCGGAAACCTGCGCGGCCTTGAGCCTGGCCGCCACGCGCGGGGCGAGGTCCCAGCCGTAGGAGGAATGTATGAAAACTATATAGTCGGGGTCTTCTTTCTGCGCCGCCTGCATGATGATATCGGCGTGCACCTCGGGGTTATAATCTTTGCACTTGACTATATCGCCAAGGTATAGTTTCCCGGGGTAGGCCGGCAGCAAAGTTTCCGCGCCTATGAGGACCCCGGCGGTCTGCGCGCCGAGAGCGGCGGCGAAGCTGAAGAGCTCGAGGTTCGCTTCGGTAAGTTTTCCGCGGCGGTATTCGAATACAAGAAGTGTTTTCATTTCAGCCTCTCAGGACGGTGGTCTTTTCTTTGATCAGTTCCAGCACTTTAACGGCGAGCGCGGCCGGTTCGCCTTCGAGCACCAGGCCGGTGCCTTTTTTAACCGGATGGTAAAACTTCTCGGTGACGGCCCTTGGGCCTTCGGCGCTGAGTTCGGCCGCTTTGAGCACGGCTATTTCTTTCTTCCTGGCTTTCATGATGTTCGGCAGCGTCGGGTAGCGCGGCGTGTTAAGCCCGAGCTGGCAGGTGACTACGGCCGGGAGCTTAAGTTTAACCACGCCCTTGGCGCCGCCTTCCAATTCGCGCTTGGCGGTGACTACGCCGGCCTCCAGGCTGAAATTTATGGCGGTGGTAACGCAGGAGCAGCCCAGGTCGCCGGCGAGCGTTACGCCCACCTGGCCGGAGCCGCGGTCCTGGGACTGCATGCCGGTGAAGATGATGTCGAAATTCTCTTTTTTGGCGTAGGCGGCTATCAGGGAGGCTATCTGCCAGGGGTCTTTAAGGTTGCTTTCGTCGTCGTGTATGTGCACGCCGCGGTCGCAGCCCATGGCGAGGGCTTTTTTGAGGGCTTCCACTACGCGGGCGGGGCCGACGGAGAGGACTACGAGGTCGGAGGGGTCGGCGCCCTGTTTCTCTTTGAGCTTTATGGCCTCTTCTACGGCGTATTCGTCGTATTCGTTCATGCGGAACGCGAGGTCGGTCTCGGTGAACCAGGTATTGGCCGCGTTGGGCTTGAACTTGGAGGCCATGTCGGGGATCTGTTTGATGCACACTAGTATTTTCATATTGGTTTTCCGTTTTTAAGGCTAATCGTGAATACCACGTCCGGCTGCCTAAGGGGCCGGATCGCGTTCAGATCAGCAAGAACCAACTACACTATTCTCTCTGCTACTATTTCGGCCAGGTCGCGCACTTTCAGGGTCTCTTCGCAATTCTCGGTCTTGATGCCGTCCTCAAGCATGGTGAGACAGAAGGGGCAGTTGGAGACTACGAGCGGCATGGCGGTGGCCTGGGCCTGTTTTATGCGCTCGGCGCTTATTTTGGTTCCTTCTTTTTCTTCCAGCAGCACTCTTCCTCCGCCTCCGCCGCAGCAGAAATTTTTGGTCCTGTTCCTGCTCATTTCGGTGAGGGCGCCGCCGGCGGCCTGGAGGGCTTCCCGGGGTTCTTCGGTGATGCCGGAGTACCGCGACAGGTAGCAGGAGTCGTGGTAGGTGAAGTCGAATTTTCCGGCTTTGAGTTCGAGTTTGCCGCTTTTGATGAGGTCGTTTATAAAGACGGTGTGGTGGACCACTTCGGCTTCCAGGCCGAGGTCGCGGTAATGCACGGCCAGGGTGTGGCGGCAATGCGGGCAGGCTGTGACTATTTTTTGGGCTCTGTAGCCGTTCAGCGCCTGGATGTTAGCCTTGGCCATTTCCTGGTAAAGGTATTCGTTCCCCAGTTTCCGGGCGGGTTCGCCGCAGCATTGCTCCTCTTTCCCTAGCATCCCGACTTTAACTCCGGCCTTGCCGCAGATCTGCAGGAATTTCTGCGCCACGGCCTTGTTGCGCCGGTCGAAAGAGGCGTAACAGCCGGCGAAATATACGATATCGACTTCGGCGTTCCCGGACAGCGGCTTTATGTCCAGGCCGGCGGCCCAGTCCGCGCGCTCCGCCGGAGGCAAGCCGAAGGGGTTCTTGTTAACCTCGTAGCTGGAGGTGGCCGCGCGGGCTTCGTCGCCGGCGAACTCGCCTTTCATCAGCGTCAGGTTCCTGCGCATGTCTATTATTTTGTTCACGTGCTCGACGCCGGCGGGACAGGTCTCCTGGCAGGCGCGGCAGGAGGTGCAGGCCCAGAGGGCCTTGTCGGTGACGGCGGCCACCACGTCGGTGTCCGGTCCGCCGAAAGCGCCGCGTTTTATATCCTGCACCACCCGCATTGGGGAAAGGTATTTCCCTGTGGCATAGGCGGGGCACTCGTCCTGGCAGCGTTTGCAGGAGACGCAGGCGTCGGAGTCGAAAAGGTCCTTCCAGGTGAATTCTTTCACTGTCCCCACCCCGAAGCTTTCCGCTTTTTCATCCGCGAGGTCCAGCGTCCTGATGGCGCCTTTAGGCCCCAGGTCGGAGAAAAAATAATTCACCGGGATGAGGAAAAGGTGCCGCAGCTTGGTAAAGGGAATAAGGGCGAGAAAGGAGAAATCCAGGAACATGTGCGTCCACCACAGGATCTTGTGGAAACTGAAAAGCTTGGCGTCAGGCCAGGAGGCCATGAACCCGGCCGTCCACATGCCGACGGGCGAGAAGCGGGCGAGTTCCAGGTTATTGCGCATTTCGGTGGCGGCCATGCGCGCGCCCTCTATCCAGAAGCCGGATATCAATACCAGCAGCAACAAGGCGTGCGCCGCGTAGTCGTCCCAGGAGGTCTCGAGGCCCCTGGGCCTTATTATGAAGCGGCGCACCGAGTAGACGAGCAGCGCGGCTATCGCGCCGAGGCCGGAGATGTCGAGCACAAGGGAATAAATTTTATAGAAAGTCCCTTTGTAGAAATAGATCCCGAGCAGCGGCGTGGCGAAATCCACCTGCGCCATGACCGTCAGGGTGCCGGCGAACAGAAGCAGGAAGAACCAGAAGAACAGCGCGTGAAAAATTCCCGGATAGATCTCGCGCATGACTTTCAACTGGCCCAGCGCCCGGAGCGCGGCCGCCCGCAGGCGCAGGAAGGGGCTGGAACTGCGGTCGAGCGGCTTGCCCAGCTTATAGACGCGCAGCCGCTTTACAAAGCCGTAAACGCAGACGGCCGCGGCGAGCGCCGCGAAAAAATACATCGGCAAAACCACCCCGTGCCCTACGTTCCAGTAAATTTCCCTTGTTGCTTCCATTCTTGTCTCGATCTCCGATCCTCTATTCCCGACCCATGCTCTTACGATAATAGCGCTTTCGAGATCACTATCCGCTGCATCTCGTTGGTGCCTTCGTAAATTTCGGTTATCTTGGCGTCGCGGTACATCCGCTCCACCTCGTAATCCACTATAAAGCCGTAGCCGCCGTGTATCTGCACGGCTTCTTTAGTGACGTAGGCCGCTGTTTCGGAGGCGCACATCTTGCACATGGCCGATTCCACCGAGTAATTAAGTTTTGAATCTTTCATCCAGGCCGCTTTATAGACCATGAGCTTCGCGGTCTCGACGCGGGCGTACATCTCGGCCAGCTTGAACTGCAAAGACTGGAAAGCGCAGATCGGCTTGCCGAACTGCTTGCGCTGCTTGGAATACTCGCGGGCCCGCTCGAAAGCCCCGCCCGCTATGCCGAGGGCCTGCGCGGCTATCCCTATCCTGCCGCCGTTGAGAGTTTCCATGGCTATCTTGAAGCCGCCGCCCTCCGCGCCGAGCAGGTTCCCGAGCGGCACTTTAAGGTCGTCGAAAGCGAATGCGGCCGTGGAGGTGCCGCGTATGCCCATCTTGTTCTCTTCTTTCAGTATCGAAACGCCGGGGGAAGACAGGTCCACTATAAAGGCCGACAGCCCTTTATGGCCGAGGGCCCTGTCGCTGGTGGCGAAAAGGATGCCGGTGCCGCGGCTGCCGCCGTTGGTGATGAATATTTTAGAGCCGTTGATGAGGAAATGGCCGTCCTTGCGCTTATACGTGGTAGCTATGCCGGCCACGTCGCTGCCGGCGTCGGATTCGGTAAGCAATATGCAGCCTATTTTCTTCCCGGCGCAGAGGTCGGGGAGGTATTTCAGTTTCTGCTCCTCGGTGCCGAAGTGGAGAATAGGGTCGCAGCCGAGCGAAGTATGCGCGGAAATAAAAACGCCGTTGGAGGCGCAGGCTTTGGAGACTTCCTCCACCAGCAGCGCGTAGGACATGGCGTCCAGGCCGGCCCCGCCGTATTTCTCGGGGATATAGCTGCCGAAGAACCCCAGCTCCGCCATTTTGTCCGTCAGCTCCTGCGGGATCTTGTGCTCCTGGTCTATCCTGGAGGCTATGGGTTTTATTTCCTTCTCGACGAAATCCCTCACGCTGTCGCGCAGAATTTTCTGGTCCTGTGTAAGCTCGAAATTCATTTATATCCTCCGAATGTCCCTCAGTTTATTCGCCTTTGAACGCGGGCTTCCTTTTCTCCGTGAACGCTTTCATGCCTTCGCGCTGGTCCCCGGTAGCGAAGAGCACCGAAAAAAGCGCCGTCTCATATTCCGGGGTCTCCAGGCCGTTGGCTATAGCGTCCTTCGCCGCCGCTACGGCGAGACCGCCCGCCTTGGCCGTCTTTGCGGCGGTTTCCACGGCAGCTTTAACAAGGTCTCCGGCCGGGAGGATTTCGTTGACTATCCCCCAGAGCGCCGCTTTCTGCGCGTCTATCACTTTACCGGTATAGACCAGTTCCCTCGCCCGCGCCGCGCCTATGCGCTTAGCCAGCATCCAGGTTCCGCCGAAGCCGGGAATAACCCCCAGTGTTACTTCCGGAAGGCCGAGCTTGGCGGTCTCGGAAGCGTAAATAAAATCGCAGGCCAGGGCCAGCTCCAGCCCGCCGCCCAGGGCGTAGCCGTTGACGGCGGCTATCACCGGTTTCTTCATCCCGCCGATGAAGAGCAGGGTTTCGCGGCCCTTGCGCGCGAATTCCTTCGCCTCGAGCGGCGACATTTCCGCCATTTCCGTTATATCGGCGCCGGCAACGAAGGCCTTCTCGCCCTCGCCGGTTATGACCACGGCCTTTACGGCGGGGTCCGAGTCCAGCGCTTCAAAGGCCGCGCGCAGCTCGCCCAGAACTTCGGCATTCAGGGCATTAAGGTTCTTTGGGCGGTTGATCTTAAGGACCGCGATGCCGGCTTCGTTCGTCTCGAGCAGGAGGGTATTGTAAGCCATATTATTTCGCCGGGTAAGCGTAGAAACCTTTGCCGGATTTGCGGCCCAGGTAACCCGCGTTCACCATCTTAACGAGCAGGGGACAGGGACGGTATTTGGGGTCTTTGAAACCTTCGTACAGGACATTGGCGATGGCCAGCACGGTGTCCAGGCCGATAAAGTCGGCCAGGGCCAGCGGGCCCATGGGCTGGTTCGTGCCCAGCTTCATGCCTTTGTCTATATCCTCGGCGGAGCCGGTGGATTCGTAAAGCGCGAAGACGGCCTCGTTGAGCATGGGGATGAGGATGCGGTTTATGATAAAGCCGGGATAGTCCTGGGAAACGGCGGTTTCTTTGCCGAGCGCGGTCGCGAGCGCGGAGACCTCTTTAAAAGTTTCTTCACTCGTGGCATGGCCTTTTATCAGTTCTACCAGCGTCATCACCGGGACCGGGTTCATGAAATGCATGCCCATTACTTTCTCGGGCCGCGAGGTAACGGAGGCGATCTTGGTTATCGGGATGGAGGATGTGTTGGAGGCGAGGATAGCTTCCTTTTTTACGAATTTATCCAGCTGTCTGAACAGGTCGAGCTTGAGGGATTCTTTTTCGGTCACGGCCTCTATTACGATATCGCAGTCGGCCAGGCCGCCGATGTCGTTCACCACGGAGATGCGGGCGAGCACCTCTTTTATGTCCCCGGTTATGAGGCCTTTCTTAAGCTGCCGCTCGAGGTTAGCGCCTATTGTTTTCATCGCTTTTTCAAGCTGCGCCGCCGAAGAGTCGCAGATCAGGACATCGTATTTATTAAGGGCCAGTACGTGCGCGATGCCGTTGCCCATCTGCCCCGCGCCGAGAACGCCTGCTTTCTTTATCATAAAGTCTCCTCGTTAAAGTTCAAATTCCGCTAGATCCTTTCAAATATCACGGCCACGGCCTCGCCGCCGCCGATGCAGAGCGTGGCCAGGCCGTAGCGGGCCTTTCTCCTGCCCAGCTCGCGCACCAGGGTGGCCGCGAGCCTGGCGCCGCTGGCGCCGAGCGCGTGCCCGATAGCGGCCGCGCCGCCGTTCACGTTAACCCGGTTCACGTCCAGGCCCAGCTGCTTAACGGCCAGCAGCGTCACGGCGGCGAAAGCCTCGTTGATCTCGAAAAGGTCTATGTCGGCTATTTTTACGCCGGCCTTTTCACAGACGGCTTTTATAGCCTCCACGGGCGCCTCGGGGAAAAGTTCAGGGCTGAGGCTTGCGGTAGCGTAAGCCACTATGCGCGCCTTGGGCTTAAGCCCGTATTTCTTTACGGCTTCCCCCCCGGCAAGCAGGGCCAGAGCGGCGCCGTCGTTTATGGTGGAGGCGTTGGCCGCCGTAATGCTGCCTTCTTTTTTGAATACCGGCCTTAATTTGGAGATCTTTTCAAAATCCACCTTCGCCGGTTCTTCGTCCTCGACAAAAGCCACCGGGCCTTTCTTTGATTCTTTCACGAAAGGAACTATCTCGTCTTTGAAGATCCCTGACTTCAGGGCTTCCTGCGCCAGCTTGTAGGAGCGCACGGCGAATTCGTCCTGCTGGGCGCGGGTGATGGAATGCTTGGCCGCGCTTTCCTCGCCTATCTCGCCCATGTGCCGGCCGCTGTAGGGGTCCTTAAGCCCGTCGTAGATCATCATGTCCAGCAGCTCGCCGTTGCCCATCTTGTAGCCGTAGCGCGCTTTCTTCAGGAAATACGGAGCCAGGGACATATTTTCCATTCCGCCGGCCACCACTACCCCGGCGTCGCCGAGGGCTATGGACCCCGCGCCGAGCATTATGGCCTTAAGGCCGCTGCCGCAGACTTTATTTATGGTCATGGCCGGCACGCAGGGCGGCAGGCCGCCGGCGATAGCCGCCTGGCGGGCCGGAGCCTGGCCGGTGCCGCCGGAAAGGACCTGGCCGATGATCACTTCCCCGACCGCCTCGGGAGCGAGTTTCGCGCCGGACAACAGGCCCTTTATGACCGCGCCCGCCAGCTTGGGGGCTTCTATCTCCGCCAGCGCGCCGCCGAAAGAACCGAACGGAGTGCGCAGGGCTTCCACCACAAAAATATCTTTTTCCATGTTTCCTCCCGTCTTTTGTCTTAAATTGTCCGGCCGCGGGGCCGCCTAACTGCCCGGATAAATTATCCCGCTGCCCGGGCCGGTTATCCGCTCCGCCCCGGAGGGCCCGATGATAAAGGTGTTCTCTATGCCTACCGCTCCCAGGCCGGGGAAAATAAATTTAGGTTCGATCGCCACCACGTTCCCGGCTACGAGAGGGGCTTTGGCTCCGGCGCAGAGCACGGGCGTCTCGTCCAGCTCCAGGCCCACGCCGTGGCCCACGAATCTGGCGTTCTCGCCCGGCACGCCCATGAAGTTCTCCGCCAGGCCGGCTTTGGCCGCCAGCTCCAGGGCTTTCCGGTAAAGCGCCTCGCCGTTATTTCCCGGCTTCATGTTCTCCGCCAGGTACTGGTGTATTTCAAAAGAGGTCTCGTAAGCCTTCAGCAGCAGCGCGGGGAGTTTCCCGAAAACGAAGATCCGGGTCATGTCGGCTATATAGCCGTTGTACATGAAGGTATAGTCCAGGAAGAACGGGCTGTCGTTTTCAAGCCGCTTAAGCGAAGCCCCCACCGGGGACGCGGGTGAAAGCCCGGGGCCGGTCACCGCGCCGTCGAAATAGCCGGGCTGCCCGGCGCTGGCGCCGGAAACGGCCACGCCTATAAAATTCTCGCCGATGGGAGCGCGCATGCGGCAGCCCTCGTTCCCCGCCAGGCGCGAGCGGTACTCGAAGGCGGCCCCGGCTTCCTGCTCGGTCATGCCGGGCTTCAGGAATTCAGGGACCAGGGAAAAAACGCCGCTCAGCCTTTTAGCGCTCTCGCGGAGCAGTTCCTGCTCGGAAGCGGATTTTACGGAGCGGAGGTCCCTGACAATGGCGGCGATATCGGAGAGCTCCGCCCCGGGCATAAGGCCTGAGTAATATTTATAAAGCTGGGCGCTGAGGCCGTTAAAGACAAGCCCCGCTTTGCCGAGGCCGGCCGGGACGGCCCCGGAAAAATCCCCGCGCGAGGCGAAAGGCCGTACGTCCAGCCAGGGGCTGTCCGCTTTGGCCCGCGTGAAACTTTTGCGGGCCAGGAGGACGGCGGGGGCGGAGGCCGGGACCCAGAGCACGGAGTTCTGCCTGCTGCCGGTGAAGTAATATATATCCGTGAACGCGG